>PHAH01000020.1 GCA_002841655.1 Candidatus Falkowbacteria bacterium HGW-Falkowbacteria-2 | reverse complement strand
AAAAGACTTCGGCGTTTCCGGAAGCGATACTCTGATTGCCATGTTTAACAAGATGGCCACCGATGTCGTTAATGGAATTATCGGGGTGAGTGATTTGTCTCTTCACAAAGTGACTGATGAGGTTCACGATGCCGGGCAATCAGATATCAACGGTCAGTTCATTGAACTTTTCGATACTCCTATCGTAGCCATTGGAAAAATAATGGATGGCGATAACGAATATACTCAGGACGAAGATTACGACATATTGCTTAGCCGTGTGCGGCTAGAAGATTGGCTTACTGCCGGACCGAGAAAAACCAAAGTCACCTATGCTGCCGGATATCACGCTTACGGATACGCCAAAATTTCAATAACCGATTTAGCTAACTTGGCGGCGAACGCCACTATAACGCTTGGTGCTATTAGCACCGATGGATACACGCTGACTAGAGGCACAGGTTGGAATCCCGCTGCCTCGAGTGAGGCGGAGGCGATTAATCTTGCCGCAGCTATCCAGGCGCAAGCTGGTACTAATGCATTCGCATTGGGTAGTGATGTCTATGTTATTGAGAGCACCAACCCGCAAGTCGTAGGGAGGACAATAGCGACATCCGATTCTGTCAGGTTAGCTTTATCGGGAAGTACCTTGACCTTGCCTGAAGATAATAAAAAGAGAATGCCGGAATCGATTCGCTTAGCTGTCATGATCTATGTGGCCAACTTAATGGTTTCTAGGAAGAGTCCAAAAATTAAGAGCTACACGGTCGGTTCGAAGACAGTTAGTTTCGCTTCAGATGCTGAGTTTAATCAATTTAACGACCTCCTGAAGCCTTTCAGAAAGGTAGGGGTGAAAGCCATATGATATTCGGAAGTAATGCCACTATAAGCGTTTATAGACTAGCCCTTGGAACAAGTATCGATAATTACCCTGCAAACGCCACCTTGAGCGGCGTAGAGGCCTATATTGAGAGCAAATCATCTGATTTAGTGCAGGTGTTAGGCGACCAGGGGAATATAGAAGTATTCGACATGATTATTGATCCAATAGACATTAAAACAGGAGATAAAGTGATTGATAATAATAACCGAGAATATCGAGTGATGGGAGTAGAAAGGCACGATAAAAATAATGATGTGGACGATGTTTATCAAGTCGTACTGCATTCAAAGAAAGAATAAATATGGCAGTTAAAATTAGCTTCAGCGATATTCAAAAAGACTTTAAAGATTTTAAAAGGAATCTAGCTGATAGCGTGAAGATGGTTGCTGAAGATACGCTTCTTGAAATGCAGTCCACTTCTAAAACTCCCGGATACGTTCCAGTTAAAACAGGTACCTTAAAGAGATCAATAACCCATAGCACAAACGTTCAGTCTGATGCTAAGGGAAACATTCAAAACATCGGTGCGATTGGAAGTAATGTGGAGTACGCTCGCATTCAAGAATTTGGCGGTGACACCGGGCGTGGCCACAAGACTCACATTGTTGGAAAGTTCTATATAACCAGGGCGATAAATAATAACATGAAAAATTTAGAGAAACGCCTGGCTGCAATTAAATTTTTAAAACGAAAATAAATGCTAGTAGCTTTGAATAAAATAAAAACAATTTTAGATGTAATCCCGGACAACGTTCTGCCGCTTACTTTTAAATACTTAGATAGTATGCCGGCTAGCTTTCCGGCCGGGTGTGTTCTTAGTGCTGGGTTCAGTGAAGAAATGATTGATAGCGGAAGCAATCAAATTACTGAGAGCTTTGTTATCAGATTAATTTATCCGCAAGCAGAAAGTGCAACCGGATACGAGAAGTGGCTGACTCTAGCTGATCTTGTTAGCGCAGAATTTAGAAAAAAAGAAAACCAAACATTGGGAGGTGATGCCATTAGCATGATGGTAAAGCAAGGACTCGCTCCAGAATTTTCAGATCAGTATGCGCAACCTGTGGTGATGTTCGACATTTTAATTGAAGCAAAAATTATTAAATCAATTTAAGTTTTATGTCTAAAGAAAAAAAGGTGCAGGACAGTTCAGCACCTAAAGAAAAAGAACTGTATCATTTCCCGGGTGGAGCAGAGTTTAAGCCTAAGTCGATAAAGGCTGATAGCTACGAAGAGGCTCTAGAAATTTGGGAAAAAGAAAAAGAGCCTTTAACTAATTAAAATTAATTTAAAAAATATGAAAGGAATAGGAAGACAACTATCATTCGGAATCGCCAAAGAAGCTGTTCGCGGTACCGCTGAAGCGGCCGCAACTTTCTGGGTTCCGTTTACTGATTTAAGTTTAGACGAGAAAGTTGAGATGGCGGATTATAATCCTGCCTTGGGAGTGATTGAATCACTTAGTGATCAAAAAATTGTTAAGAAATGGACCGAGGGTTCTCTTAAAGCACCAGTGGGAGATAAGCATACTGCTTTATTTTTATTGAGCTTACTGGGAGCTGTAGCTACCACTGACAATGCTGATACTGATGTTACCATCAAGGACCACGCTCTAACCGTTGGCCAGAGCGCTCAACATCCAAGTCTATCAATGTTTTTAGATGATCCTTTAGGCGCTCAAGATTATAAACACCCTAATGGAGCGATTGAAGAATTTAGCATTAAGTATGAAGTAGGAAAAATTCTAGAAGAAGAAGTTAAATTTAAAAGTCGTGCTGGTGCAACCGCAACTCTAACTCCTGCAATGACCGTTGAAAATAAATTTTTAAGTCAGCATGCAACCTTTAAAATGGCTGCTAATTTAGCCGGACTTGATGCCGCTAGTGCAGTTAAAATTAAGTCTTTCAATCTAAAGATTTCTCAGAAATTGGAAGATGATTACGTTCTTGGTAGTGCTAGTCCAGATGATTTCATAAATGGCGGACCAACTATCGAGGGAGAAATTGAAGCCATTTGGCAGAATGAAACTGATTTCAAAACTGCATTTTTAGCTGGTACTCAAAAAGCATTACGCATCGATCTAAAAAATACTGACGTTACTATCGGAACGGCCGCTAATCCTGAAATTAAAATTGATTTAGCTAAGGTAACTTTTAACGCCCTTACTAAAGCAGTCAAGATTGATGATGTAGTTATGCAGACCCTATCATTTAAGGCTAGCTACAGCACTGCAGATAGCAAGATGATTGTCGTAACAGTTACCAACGCCCAAGCAAGTTACTAGTTAAATTTGAATAACCAATTGGGCGAGAAACTCGGTAAGAGTGCGCACCGCCCAATTGGTCGTTCTCTAATTTTTATAAACATATGAACGACCAACAAAGAGAAGTTAAGGAGCTTACCACTCCCAGTGGAAAGAAGTTAGAAATTAAAACCTACGTTACAGCTCGTGAAAGAAATGAAATTCGCGATGCCATGCTTCCATTCATGAACGTTGATACTGCTACCAACAAAGTGGATGATAAAATTTCCGGTGATGTTTTAGTAAAAGCAGAACCAAAATTAATTGAAGTTATCGTTTCATCTTTCGATGGAAGTAGTGAAAAGGTATTAGATCGAATCCTTGATGGATCTCCTGAAGATTATGATTTCATTGTTAAAAATTTGAAATTCATTAGTGACGGTAAAGGAAATTTAAATCAGGCGAAGCCGACTATCTCTGGCAGCGATACTTCGCCAGTAAACTAGGAGCCGATCTTCCAGAGTCAATGGTTATGGTTCTTATATGCCGAGAAATGAAATGGACCTGGCAGGAATATAATAATCAGCCAACTTGGTTTATAGATATATTGCTCTCGTTGTTTAAGAATGATCCCGGACACCAAGCATTATAAATTAGAAAATAATAACCATGAACCAAAGCGTCTTACAAATTTTAGTCCAACTCAAAGATGAGGCTAGCTCAGTGCTTCAGGGAATGGTTGGATCTCTAGATAAATACAAAGCGAGTTTTCAAGAAGTGGGAATTATTGGAACGGCTATGCTTGGATCTGTTTCAGCTGTCGCCTATAAAGGAATTAAAGATTATAGCGAAGCCGAAGCAGCTAGCAGGCAATTAGAAAATGCCGTTTTAAATATCACTAAAGGAACTCGCGAGCAATTAGCGGCCACCTCTGAGTTGGCGGCCGCTTTGGAAAAAAAGGGAGTACGGGTCGGCGATGCGATAGCATTGGGAGCCGCTCAGCTCTCTACTTTTGGTTTAACTAATCAATCAGTCAGAGATTTAATGGGATCTATGGCCGACTTAGCTGTTAATCAATATGGAGTGGCCGCTAGTGGCGACCAGCTGGTCGATAGTGCAAACATTATTGCTAAAGCTTTAAATGGACAGTTCGGAATTTTAGAAAAATCCGGAATAAGATTTACTGAAGCTCAAAAGGCAATCATTGAATTTGGTACTGAAGAAGAAAAGGTTGCGGCCGTAAATGATGTTATGGCCAAAAATTTACGCTACACAAACGATGTAGCAAAGCAGACTGCCGAGGGTGGTCTTGCTTCGCTTAAAGTTCAGATGGGAAATTTAAGCGAATCGATTGGAGCTTCTTTGGCTCCGGCTTTGGGGGATTTATTAAAATCGATGCAGCCAATGATTGAATCATTTTCAAAGTGGGTTTCTGATAACCCAAAGCTAACTCTTACCATCCTTGGCGTTGTAGGTGGCCTGGGAGGCCTTTTAATGGTCGTAGGAGCGATTGGTTTAGCCTTGCCGGCAATCACAGGTGGATTTGCGGCTTTAGCCACGGTAAGCGGTGCATTAGGCACAGCCTTATTATCTATTACTTGGCCGGTAGCTTTAATTGTGGCTGGCATCGCTTTGCTAGTCGCTGGGGTTATTTTAGTAATTCAACACTGGGATGCAATTAAAGAAAAAACAATTGAAGTGTGGGGAGCTGTTTCGGAATTTTTAAAAACTACTTGGGATTCAATAACTCAATCCGTGACCAATGTCTGGAATGGAATAAAAGATTTTTTTAGCAATGTTTGGGAGGCAATAAAAACTGTCTTTACCTTTGCGGCTCAACTGGCCGTTGGTGCAGTGATCGGAATCTTTTCTATATTCGGCATTGATATTGTTGCAGTTTTCACAAAGATAAAACTTTACTTCGATATTGTTTGGACGGCGATAAAATTAGTTTTTAATACTGCACTCGAGGGAATAAAAAATACCTGGAATTCAGTTTGGGGAGCGATAGGAAATTTCATTGGTCCGATTTGGGATTCAATAAAAAATACTATTAGCGACTCTTGGAATTTTATATTAACTAAGTTCGGGGAATTTGCAGAACCATTAAATAAAGCCTGGACTAGCTTGTGGAGCGGAGTTGGCAATACGCTAACAATAGTCTGGGAGGGAGTAAAAACCACAATTAAAAATAGTATTAATTGGATCCTCGAAAAAGTTAATAGTGTCATTCGGGCATTGAATAGTGTGGCCGCAAAAGGCGCCGGAGCATTCGGAGCTAAATCAATATCGATTCCAGAGATACCTTTACTCGCTGCCGGAGGAATAGTTAATAGCCCAACCCTTGCGATGATTGGTGAGGCTGGACCGGAGGCTGTTATTCCTTTAAGCAGAATGAATAGTTTTGGTAACGGTGGTCCAGTAATTAATATTACAATCTCAGGAAATAATATAAGTAACGCGATGGATTTAAAAAACATCTGCGATAAGGTTGAAGAAGCGATTATGAATAAAGTAAGGCGTAACGCCATGGTATCTCTATGATCCAAGTAAAGATAAACACAGTAGACAGAAGTGAGCTCATTAATTGGGCTAGTTTATCTTTGGACCAGGCGATCACTAACGAGGTTGATGTTTTATCTTTTGAATATAAAAAGTATGGAGCTAGAACCTATGCTCCTGCTATAAACGATGAGGTAGAGCTCTACGAGGGCGCTGTAAAGATTTTCGGAGGGTATATCAGCAACATATCAGAATCAGACCTTAACGGTGCTGAGGGCATTGTATATATGATTCAATGCCTTGATTATGGATCTAAATTAAATAGTGTTTTAGCGACAAAATCTTATCAAACTATTGTCGCGCCATATACTTACAGAAAGAAGATAACCATTACCGGTCAGACAGGTGCAGGAACCGGATATCAAGTTCCTGTTTTAGTTGGAGAAAGTTCTGGTGCGGCTGGTGCCAATGTTCATGTTGCCGGGCATTCTCTTTCATTCCCATCTGCAAAAAATGTTTCTGGTGATTTAAGATTTAGGGGGAGCGATGGCACAACTGAGCTGCCTTTTTGGGTTGAGAAAGTGACTGGTACAACACCTAATCGAGTCGCAAAGATTTGGGTTAAGGTAGCGGCTGATTTAGGATCTAATCAAGATATTTATCTATACTACGGCGGAGATGCTACTAATGTTAGTAGCGGTGATAATACATTTTTATTGTTTGATGATTTTAGCGGGGCGGCCATCGATACGGCTAAATGGACAATCTCCGATGCAACTGGATTATCAGTAGCTAGCGACGTTCTAACGGCGGTCAATAATAACGGTAGGATAATGTCAAAGACTCTTTTTTCGGGAGGAGTTGAACAGATGGTTAAATTTAAGGCCACCTCTAAAAATACTGGCGGAGAAATGGTTGGAGGTTTTTTCTTAACAACAACAAACGGTGTCGGTATTTTATATCATCCGGGAACAAATTCTCGCTATTATAGAAATGACAATAATTGGACTGGTTTAACCGGGGCAGAAATACCCGATAATGTTGATTATCTCTTGAGTGTTAAGGCATATGCGACTACCGTCGCAATAATAATGAAAGCATATTCTGATTTAAGCACTATTCAGGATTATGGAACAATTACGAATACAGTTTCTGCTGAGTCAGTTGCTCTCGGAAAGAGATACGATGATGCTACAAATACCGGAGGAACTACATTATTTGATTTTGTTTTTGTAAAAAAAGTTGTAGCGACTGAACCATCCTTTAACACTGTAACCGCCGAAGAATCTTTATCTGGAACTGCATGGACAATAGAAACTATAATCGATAATTTAATTAGCTCTTATGCTCCTGGCTTTACGACTAATAATGTAATTGGAACTTTTACTATCGCTAAAATTGTTTTTAATGAGATGTACTTAAGCGATTGTTTAAAAAAATTAGCTGAGATTGTGAAATACGATTGGTACGTTGATGAAGAAAAAGATATTCATTTCTTTCCAAAGTTTACTAATACGGCCCCGTTTAATTTAACTGATTCAAGCGGCAATTATATTAATGAAACTTTAAATAGAACCATAGACGGAACTCAAATTGTTAATCAAGTTAAAGTTAGAGGCGGAGAATCTGACGGAGAATTATATACAGATATTATTACGGTTAAAGGCGCGAACACTAAAGCCTTTACTCTTCCATATAAATTTAGTGGCTTAACAATCGCGGTTGATACCGGTGCTGGTTTTGTATCCAAAACTGTTGGCCAAGATTTTAAAGATGATCCATCTACTAAGGACTGTCTTTATAACTTCAATGATAAGACTGTAAAATTTCCGGCCGTTTTAGCCGATGGTAATAAGATACAGTTTAGTGGATATCCTAAGGTGCCTATCAAATCAGTCATTTCAAATACCGGCAGCATTGCTACTTATGGTCTTAGAGAAAAAATTATCAATGATCCTAGCATCGTTGATATGACAACTGCTAGAAAGCGCGCTAAGGCAGAACTTTTAGCTTATCAATCCGGTAGTAATGAAATTAGTTTTGAAACTTACACAAGCGGTTTAAGGGCTGGAATGGTTATCAATTTAGACAGCTCCAGGAGATCCACTGTCGACAACTATGTTATTAAAAAAATTACTTTTAAAACTAAGAGTTCAGAAGAATTCTCATATATCGTTAGTGCTATTACGACTAACAAATTACAGCTTCTTGATCTATTGCAAAAATTAGTAGTTAAGGACCAGGGAGATATAAACGATAGCGAAATTGCGGAAACTATTTTAACCGATTTGTCTGACATCGATATCACTGAACTTATTAGGAAAGTTGTACCACTTTTAGATCAAGTTGATTTAGAAACTTCCGAGTCTGTTTATAAGAATCCCCTCGGCGATGGAGTCGAACCTACTTGGGTCCTTGGACCTTACGCCCCGACATCAGTCAGCGATCCAAAGAGAGTCGGCCGTCTAGATATTTCACTTAAATTTTATTAATAAAATTATGGAAACAATTAAAAAAGAAAATAAAACAGATTTAAAAAACTTTGTGAATATAAGACAATTCACTCTCGCTCCTGGCGTTCAAGAGAATGGACCAGAAGTTAAGGCAATCAGAAAATATATTAAAAGCAAAGATTATTCAGAGATTGAGTCTTATATCGAATCCGGAAGAATAATTGAAATGACTGAAGAGCATAACATTATTGTTGATACTGGATTAGAAGAGCAGGCTAAATCTCAATCCGGAGAGCGCGCTACTTCGCCATCTATAAATTATGGAATCCTTTGTGTCTCTCCTAGTCCTACGCCTGGAGCAACTTCAGTTATTGGAGATATTACTGAGGGATTTAGAAAACTAGCATCGAGCAGATCGCATGATAAAAATGTTTCTTATATTGATTTCTTTTTTGCTGCAGCAGATTGCAGTGGAACCTATACTAGATTCGCGAATGTAATTGATGGCACAGCTTCAGCTAATAGTGGAATCTTATTCAGCTATATTGCAAACTCTCCATCTTGGGTAAAAACAACCGCACAGAGCCTTTTTATCTCTTGTGAATATCATAATAATAACGCTTAAAATATATGAAAACTTGGGCAGCAGGTGAAGACGTATACGCGGTAGATTTAAATGCCAACTTCAATGAGGCGGCTTTTATGTATTTCGGTGATGGATCTGATGGTGACGTCATAATCTCCGTAAATACGAGTCTTGCTCGTGATATGTATTATAAAAACCTTACAATCAATAATGGCATAGTTCTTAATCCTAATGGTTACAGAATTTTTGTTAAAGAAACATTGACATATGTTGGGACTGGAAAGGTTTCAAGAAATGGAAACAACGGTACAAATGGTGGGCAATCAGGAAATCAGTCAGACATGACTCCATATAGAAGTGCAGGGGGAGCTGCTCTCGCAAGCGGAACTATTTTTGGAGGATTAGCTGGTGGTTATGGTGGATTTGGCGGAACTTCAGGCGGATACGGATACAATGCAGATGCAGGACAGGCAGGTTCCAATGTCACATATTCTTTACCCGCAGTTGCTGGGGTGGGCGCAGGTAGTGGCGGCGCAGGAACTGGTGGACCTCTTGCTTTAGGGGGAATTGGAGGAACGATTACTAATGTCGAAACTTTAGCCGGGACATTAACAAGAATAATGACACTAGCAAGTGCAACTTATAATGCAGAAAATAATGCAGGTATTTTTGAGTATATTTTATTAAAAGGCTCAAACAGTAACACAACCTTATCTTCAAATGCAGGAAGTGCAGGCGGCGGTGGTGGTGGACAAAGCGGCGCCTTTTCTCAAGCGCAAGGTGGTTGCGGTGGCGGTGGTGGGGGAAACGGAGGTGTTATTTATATCGCCGCATTTAATATAGTGACTGTTAACGGGAATACTTTTGTCGAAGCCAAAGGTGGAAACGGAGGAAACGGTGGAAATGGGGGAGCAGTTTCTACTTATCATGCAGGCGGCGGTGGCGGTGGTGCTGGCGGACAAGGTGGCTTTGTTCTTTTAATTTATAAGAGTCTAACTGGTACCGGAGTGATTGATGTATCTGGTGGTACTAAAGGACTTAAAGGATTAAAGGGCGGAGCTTCTGGTGCTGATGGTGCTGATGGAAATAATGGCAATACAGGAAAGTATATAAAAATAAAAATAGTTTAAATATGTGGAAAATAATTTGTTTTATTTTTAAACTGATTTATTTTTTCCTGGCACTCCTGGGAGTGTGGGTTGTGGTAATGGTTATTCAATTAAGCAAATAAAAATAATAGTTCTTCGTTAACAACTTAAAAGAAAGGAAATGAGAAATGGGAAATCTACGTCAAAATCCGAACGAGATGACTGACCATCACATAATTTGTTCAAGTCGTGGTGGACTGTCAGACAAGAGAAACATCAAACGAGTTCCAGATGGTTTTCACAACGCATTTCATCAGGTCTTTGAAAATCTAATGCCTGCAGAAATCTATGACTATCTGGATGAAGTTTGGTTTAATCCTAAGCGATCTTTTATTTCACCAGCGCTTTGGTTGAAAGAAAGAGATTAGAATTAAGGCTACGGGGTGAGCCTAAATCACCCCTTAATTTTTCTGATAATTAATTTTTTATATTATGGAAAACAAGAAATTAAAAAAAGGAGTCAACACCGGTGTCTTGATTGCGCCGCCACTTCCTCGAGATTATGTTGCCGGGATTGCATCGGCTGTAGTCTATAAGGAAAGAATAAAAGCTGGTCAGTGGGGAACCTACCGTCCGACTGAAGAAAAACAGGTTGGAGTATATTTTGATACCATGAGCTGCGTTACTTTTGCAGCCATGAATATGATTGAGGAGCAAGTGGCCTATTTAATCGCTACGGGG
>PHAH01000019.1 GCA_002841655.1 Candidatus Falkowbacteria bacterium HGW-Falkowbacteria-2 | reverse complement strand
GCTCTAGATACTTTAAAGGCCGCTGGCACCGCCAGCCTCGCCTATGACGCCCCGTCATGGCTTGAGACCTACAAAAACAGCGCCGAACATCCTGATTTCATTCTCATTGTCGGCAAGGATCAGAATTAATTAATAATATGGAATATACACCAGACAATCTGCCTCTCGTTGCCATCTGCGGCCGCACTAATGTCGGCAAATCTACTCTTTTTAATCGCTTAGTTGAAAAACGCCAAGCGCTGGTTTCTGATATCGAAGGCACTACTCGTGACGCTAATTTCGGAGTTGTTCACTGGAATGGTAAACTCTTCCGCCTTGTTGATACGGCAGGTTTACTCGATGCCCGCATTATCGGCAAGAAACAAGAAAAAACTGAAGACATTGATGAACTTGCACAGCAACAAGCTTTAAATTATTTAAACCAAGCCGAACTATTACTGTTCGTAGTAGATGGCAAGGCTGGCTTAATGCCAGAAGATCGTCAGCTCGCGAAAGCCCTGCGTAACAATCCAAAATATCAAAAGAAAACAATTTTAATTGCAAATAAAATAGACAGTGGCAAGCAACGCACCGAAGCAGCCGCTTTCAATCGCTTAGGACTCGGTGAGCCTATTACTGTTTCTGCGCAAACCGGCGGTGGTACAGGCGACATGCTTGAGGCTGTCATAGGTCGTATAAAATCAGTTAAGGATGTAAGCGGTGCAGTCGACCCAATCAGCGAGGCCCGACTTTGTATCGTCGGAAAACCTAACGTCGGCAAATCTTCCCTACTCAATTCTCTACTCGGGTATGATCGTGCGATTGTCAGCGACAAACCACACACTACCAGAGAATCTCAAGATACCGAGCTTGATTATAACGGTAAGTTAATTCGCATTATCGACACTGCCGGCATATCTCGTCATGGTCATAAGGGGAAAGGATTGGAAAAGGAAGGCATTGCTCAGTCATTAATGTCTTTGCAACGAGCCGATATCGCCTTACTAGTACTTGATATCAGTGAAGGTCTCACCCATCAAGACGCCAAGATGGTTGAAGAAATTGTTGATCGTCACAAAAGCCTAATTATCATTGCCAACAAGTGGGATTTAATTGAGGAAAAAAATCCGAAGAAATGGGAAGAAAGTATTTTAGGTAAACTCCCTTTCGCCTCTTGGGCGCCAATAGTCTTTGTCTCCGCTAAAACTGGATCAAAGGTAAATAAGATTTTAGACCTCGCCTTAGAAGTTGCCGAGGGACGCAAGACTGAAGTCAGTCCCACCCAGCTTAAGAAATTCTTGAGCCGCGTTGTAAAGATTCACTTACCCGCCAAAGGAAAAGGACTGAAGGCGCCACACATTTTTGAAATCGAACAAAAAAGATCCAATCCGCCTGTATTTGCGATTCGCATCGGCTCTCGCGACAACCTCCATTTTTCCTATGTCCGCTTCTTAGAAAATCGTTTAAGAGAACAATATAATTTTACCGGCACTCCAGTCCGTTTGCGCGTGACCAAGAATCGCCGCATTCACGGCGTACGCGAAGCCTAAGAAAAAACCGCAATGTTAGCGGCTATCACTCCAATCGCTGTTCAGACAATATTTAAGATATCCGTCACCTGGCGGATATCTTTGTTTTATCGTCATTTCATCATCAATACGCTATAATATAATTGATAGAAATTTTGAAATACTTGTATGCAAATTATCATCGGCCTGGGAAATCCCGGCGACAACTACGCGCGCAGCCGTCACAACGCCGCTTGGATCGCGCTCGATCTATTGATAGGCGAAGAGAATTGGCGCTTTGAAAAAAGATTTAATGCCTTCGTAAAGGAAGCTGAAGGACGGCTTTTCGTGAAACCGCAGACGTTCATGAATAATTCGGGTGAGAGCGCCTTTAAGGTATTGAAATACTATCACTTACTAGCAACTCGCTTTCCTAGTATTATTAAGAGGGACCAAGAACTCAACGATACCCTATTTGTAATACATGATGATCTTGACCTCGAACTTGGTACTTGGAAAATCAGTGATGATTCTCGCAGCGGCGGCAATAAAGGTGTGCAATCAATTATTAATCGCCTAAAGACCCAAAAGTTCACCCGACTAAGACTAGGCATAAAGACTCCGTTGCTTAGAAATCCAATACCACCAGAAAAGTTTGTATTACAACGTTTTGAAAAAGAAGAGCTTGCCGCCTTGGAGGGAGCCGCTATCCGTGGCTACGAAACTTTAAAGAAATCGATGTAAGAAAAAATCCCCTTGACTGCTTATACAAAAAGCTTAGGTGCGTCGATTAGCCAGGAGGAAGGCAATAAACGCTTAAACTTTTGTACAAGCAATCAAAGGGATTTTAACTCTCCATCTTAAATAATAACGGACATCATGTCAAGCCCGTATTATCAACAAACGGATGACCTCTTTTTGGCGGCCTTAGCCTCAATTCCCGGCCTTGGGCCAAAGAGATTAGGCCTTCTTGGTAATGAGTTTGGTAGCTGGCAGGAGGCCTTTACTGCCCCAGAATCTTCTTGGCGCAACCATAAAATTCCAGCAGCAAGTATAAAGTATTGGCAAACAGGCAGAAACAAATTCTCACCCGCCAAGTTAATTGATTATCTAAATACCACCCGCACGTATCTCATTACCCCTAAACATGATAAATACTTTTCCGGCTTTAGAGATTTAGATGATGCCCCACCTCTCCTTTACGCTCGCGGAGACTGGCCCTCGCCCGGTAATATAATAACCGTCATTGGCTCCCGACTGCCCACTAGCTCCGCAGAGCTGGCAACAAAAAGATATACTTCACATTTAGCCTCAGCTAATAGTATTGCCAGCGGTCTCGCCGCTGGAATCGATACCATAACCCACAGAACAGCCTTAAAAGCTAAGGGGCACACTATTGCCATTCTCGGCTCAGGACTTGATTATATATATCCTCGTGATAATGCTAAGCTTGCCCAAGATACTATAAGCGCTGGCGGATTACTAATCTCCGAATACCCGCCCTCGACTTCACCCCTTAAAGCCCATTTCATTCGACGCAATCGTCTGCTCGCGGCAATAGCCCAACAAGTATTAGTAATCGAAGCCGGCCTGAAGTCTGGAACAATCAATACTGCCCGTCTCGCAATGAGACTTAAACGACCAACATTCGCCGTACCAAGTAATCCGACAAACGCGCTAACTGCCGGCTGCCAGCAACTAATCGCCGAGGGCGCTAATATCGCCGGAGAGCCAAGCCCAAACTTGACAGCCCAGGAGTAAATAGTACACTAAGTATATTGGAAAATGAGAAACTACACAGAAATAATTGAAAATCGGCAAAAAAATGCCGAATACTAGCGCTTTAACTATAACCATATGAAACTCATCATAGTCGAGTCGCCAACCAAAGCCAAGACCATTAGTAAGTTTTTAGGGGCCGACTTCAAGGTTGAGTCCTCTTTTGGTCATGTCCGCGATTTACCAGCCAAAGAGATGGGAATAGACATTACCAATAACTTTGAGCCTAAATACGTCACACCAGCTAAAGCGAAAAAAACTGCCAGCGCTCTTAAGGCCGCGGCCTCCAAAGCAGAGACAGTCATTCTCGCGTCCGACGAAGACCGTGAAGGAGAAGCCATCGCCTGGCACCTGGCTAAGGTATTAAAGCTTGATCAGTCAAAAACCCAGCGCATTGTCTTTCATGAAATTACAAAGCCCGCAATTATACAGGCCTTAGAAAATCCCCGTGGTATTAATCAGGATTTAGTTGACGCTCAGCAAGCACGCCGGGTTCTCGATCGCCTTGTTGGCTATGAACTCTCTCCCTTTCTCTGGAAGAAGGTAGCTAAAGGCCTGTCCGCAGGTCGCGTGCAAAGCGTTGCTATCCGCATTATCGTCGAACGTGAACGCGAAATTCTCGCCTTTAACTCTCAAGAATACTGGACGGTGAGTGCGGAGGTAAAAGACGAAAAGAGCGGCACCGCCTACAAGGCCAACCTCTTCCGCCTAGATGGAAAAACTTTTGATAAGCTTGATATTAGTGCCGAACTCGCTGCCTCATTGAAAGAACAATTAATTGATGCCATTGGTCGCATCGTTAAAGTAGAAGAAAAATCAGTCAGCAAGAATCCGTCTTCACCCTTCACCACCTCAACTCTGCAGCAAGGCGCCAACCGCCAGCTCGGTTTCAGTGCCAAACAAACGATGGTACTTGCGCAAAAGCTATATGAGCAAGGGTTCATTACTTACATGAGAACTGATTCCTTAAACCTTTCCGCGCAGTTCTTAATTGAAGCAAGAGAATACCTAGCTGGAACCTTACCTCCTGAATATGTCCTTCCCGAACCAAGAACTTTTAAAACAAAGGGTAAGAACGCGCAAGAAGCTCACGAAGCCATCAGACCAACCCTTGCCAGCCGCACTCCCGATGAATTGAAAGAGAAATTGGATAAGGGCGAGTATCGCTTATACAACCTAATCTGGCAACGAACCCTAGCAACCCAGATGCCTGCCGCCAAATTAAGCGCCACGACAATTGATATCGAAGCTGCCTGTACTGACGGCACTAAGCATATCTTCCGAGCGAGCGGACAAGTTCTTGTCTTCGATGGCTACTTAAAAATTTATCCCGAAAAAACGGCCGAACAAGTATTACCCAAACCAAGTGAGAACGAAGCTGTGACCTTCTTAAAGATTGAAACTGAACAGCACGCGACTAAGCCCCCGGCTCGCTTCAGTGACGCTGGTCTCGTTAAGGAAATGGAAAAATTCGGAATCGGCCGCCCGTCTACCTATGCACCGACGATAAATACCATTATCACTCGCAATTACGTCCAACGTAATGAAGACAAGCGCCTACAGCCCACCGATATTGCCTTGGTTGTAAACGACTTACTCGTTGAACATTTCCCCAAGATCGTCGACTATAACTTCACAGCTGGAATGGAAAATGACCTTGATCTCGTTGCCGCAGGAGAAAAAGAGTGGCAACCACTGATTGCTGATTTCTACGGCGACTTCCATTCAAACTTAGAAAAGAAATACGAAGATATTAAAAAAAGTGATATTATGCCTGAAGAAACATCCGAAGAAAAGTGTGATAAATGTGGAGCAGCGATGGTGATAAAAACCGGCCGCTATGGTAAGTTCTTAGCTTGTAGTGCCTTCCCTGAATGTCGAAATATTAAAAAAATGGATGGCGGCGCAGCTGTTAAGCAAGACAACCCCGCCCTCGATGCACTCAATGAAAAATATAAAGGAACTGCTTGCGATAAGTGTGGCTCCGAAATGAAGGTGCGCACTGGTAAATACGGACCATTCCTAGCTTGTACTGCTTATCCCAAATGCAAGAATATTAAGAACGTTGACGATGGCGCTGATAAGGGTAAGGAAATTATTTGTCCAGCTTGCAAGACTGGGAAAATCGTAAAGAAGTTTAGTAAGCGCGGTGCTTTCTATGCGTGCGATAATTATCCTGATTGTAAGAACGCCTACTGGGGCCAACCAACCGGCGACAAATGTCCTGACTGTGAGTCTTTGCTTGTGAAAGATAAAGATGGCGGCATTGTCTGCAGCGACAAAGGCTGTGGATACAAGAAATAACTAATACCCTCTCAAATAAAAAAACGGCTCGTTTAAACGAGCCGTTTTTTGTATATCTACATTCCTATTTTTTCTTTTTCTTCTTAGTAACAACTATTTCCTCTTCTTCATCGTCATCGTCATAATCTTTTTTGCCGCGTCGATTCTTGGCATATTCCATGCCGCGCTTGATCAGCTCGCCGAGGATTACCATATAGGAGGCACTTCCGGAAATTTTTTGTTGGACAAGATCAATTAGTGCTTCCGCCTTTGTTACTCCTTTTTCGACTTGCTTTATCAGCTTAAAAATTCGCTGAGCACTGGCAATGAAATAATACAAAGACCAGCAGAGAAAGAAAGCAAGCACTCCGATTGAAACGGCGAGCACCCAATTGAGGATATCGCGTGAAGTTTCAAACATAATTTTATTATTAGTTGATTATAAACTTAGAAATCTCTGACCTGAGCCTCAAACAGTTCCTGACAACGTTGAATGAGATCGGCTTGAATACCATCAATCTCGTCCGCCGTTAAGGTCCTTTCCCTGTCCTGATAAGTCAGGTGGAAGGCTAAACTCTTCATGCCCTCGCCTAGACCGCTTCCTTGATAAACATCAAAGAGCTCTGCTTTCACAATCAAGGGATGAAAATCGATTAACACCTTCCAGAAATCATTATATAGTATTTTTTCGTCAACGACAAAAGCTAAGTCACGAGTGACCGGCGGATATTTCGGCGCCTCTTCATATTGATGAGCCGGCAAAGCGAGATATAGTGCTAAGAGTTCTTTGAAATTAATTTCAACATACGCAACCTTTACCTTAATACCGAAAGCATTGGTTACTTCGGTGCTTAATCTTCCAGTGAAACCAATTTCATGACCGTCACAATTAATAGCGGCGGCCTGTCCCTTTTCAGCCCACAACGGAGCATTCTCTAAAACTGTCAATTCAATCCTAGCCTGGGGCCAGAGTGATGATAATACTAATTCAGCCAACCCTTTCGCCCGATTAAAGACAGCGTTTCCATCCGGGCCAGCCACGACAATACCAACACGCTTGCCTTGATAAGGCATCAGCTCACCCTTTTCATCTTTTACATACTCACCAGCAATTGGCAAGAAAATACGGCCGATTTCAAATAAACCAAACTCAGGATAATTAAACTGATTCGTGCGCACGTTTTGCAACATATTTGTCAGCAGGCTCTGCCGCAAATACACATGTTGCTCGGAAATAGGATTAACAAGTTTCAAGTAATTTTTGACATCAAAATTCAGTTTAGTGAGCGACGACTCACTAACAAAGGAATAATTATAGGTTTCAGTTAAATGACCAGTGCCGCTGAGCACATCCTGAACCTTTCGTTCTAATTTTAACTCCTCATTTTCAGGTAACAGCGAGAGAGTTGCGGAAAGAGGTAAGGATGGTATCTCATTATAGCCAATAACACGAGCGACTTCTTCTAAAATATCTTCTTTAATCGAAACGTCCTTAACTGCTCGCCAAGTCGGCGGAGTAACTAGAAGAATGTTACCTTCAACTGTCACGGAAAATCCAAGGCGCTCCAAAATAGTAACAGTGTCCTTCCTGCTTATGTCCCTTCCTAATCTTTTTTTCAACCACGAAAAATCAACGGAGATGGCCACCGGTTCCATTTCAAAATTAACAACGTCAACAGTGGCGCCAGCCAGTTTGGCTTCCGGAAACACTTCTTTTATAAGTTGCCAGGCGCGCTTCCAGGCGATTTCAGGGAGATGCGGATCAAGAGTTTTTTCAAAACGCATGGACGCTTCAGTGCGCAAATTCAAGCGGGCTGTGGCTTTACGTACGGACACTGCGTCAAAAGTAGCGGCCTCGATAATAATGCTTTCCGTATTTTCCTTTATTCCACTTTGCGCACCGCCTATCACCCCAGCCAGGGCAATCGGTTCATTATCATTAGTAATTACAATTGTTTCTTCTGGCAGTAATCTTTCTTTGCCGTCTAGCGTTTCAAGACTTTCATCAAGCTTCGAATATCGAACTCCGATTTTCTTTATCCCAGTAGCATCAAAGGCGTGAAGGGGCTGCCCACACTCAAGCATTACGTAATTGGTGATGTCGACGATCGCATTTATCGGGCGAGCACCCACAGCAGAAAGTCTTTCCTTAATCCATGCCGGTGATTCGGCCATTTTTACATTATCAATTTTAACAGCGATATAACGGCTACAGGCTTTCTTGTTTTCAATCTTCACACTTAACTCCGCCTTACCTTCAGCCTTCAATGACTCTTCATCTGGCTGAGGATATGGCAGAAGAGGTGTTTTAAGTAAGGCCCCCAATTCCCGTGCCATACCGTAGTGACCCCAAAGATCACCACGATTAGACAACGACTTATTATCGATCTCGAGCGTAGTATCTTTTAGGTTAAGATAATCAGCGAAAAATTGCCCCACTTTTGCATTATCGTTAAGCACCATTATTCCCTCATGGTCAGTCCCAAGGCCAAGCTCGTCCTGGGCGCAAATCATGCCATATGATTTTTCGCCGCG
Source organism: Candidatus Falkowbacteria bacterium HGW-Falkowbacteria-2 (assembly GCA_002841655.1). Lineage (GTDB taxonomy): Bacteria > Patescibacteriota > Patescibacteriia > Patescibacteriales > UBA12465. The sequence continues at coordinate 11,747 of PHAH01000019.1, read as the reverse complement.
TATTTCCGACTCCTTAATCTCTAGACCATTAGGAAGAATGGCGCCAATCAAAGCAACCGCCACTTTTTGTCCTACGGCCACGTTCGGCGCACCGCAAACTATATCTAAAGTCTCTTTTTTGATGTCGACCTTGGTTAGGCGCAGACGATCTGCATTGGGATGCTGAGTAACTGAGAGAACACGGCCAACAACTACATTATTGTATGTCTGACTTTGTTCCTGCCAGCCCTCAACCTCGACGGTATGTAAAGTCAAAAGGGACGCCAGTTCTTCTGGAGTTGTCTTTTTGGAAATCTTTACAAAATCTTTTAGCCAATTAATTGATAAATACATAACGTTAGAATTGTTTCAAGAAGCGAAGGTCGCCGCCGTTAAATAATCGGATATCGTCGATGCCATACTTTAACATTACCAATCGATTAAGTCCGAAACCAAAGGCGAAGCCAGAGTAGACCTCTGGATCAATACCGCCGGCCCTCATAACATTTGGGTGGATGAGTCCGCAGCCAACGATTTCGAGCCAGCCTGTCTGTTTGCAAACACGACAGCCCTTGCCCTGGCAAAGAAAGCAAGTATATTCGCCGTTTGAACCAGGTTCAACGAAGGGATAAAATTTCGGGCGCATTCTCAGTTGAGTGTCAGGTCCATACAACTTCTTGCCAACCGCCTCAAGAATATTTTTCATGTGTCCAAAATTGATGTTCTTATCAATCACGACACCTTCTAACTGATAGAAGGTATGCTCATGACGGGCATCAGTCGCCTCACTTCTAAATACTCTCCCCGGCATAATGGCTTTAAGGGGTGCACCATATTTTTGCATCGCTCGCACCTGGGTATTAGAAGTTTGGGTGCGCATGGTCAAGTCATATTCACCCTGCTTATTCTTGATATCAACGTAAAAAGTGTCCTGCATGTCGCGCGCAGGATGATGTGGCGGCACATTTAAAGACTCAAAGTTATAAAATTCACTTTCAAGCTCTGGTCCATCTAATACAGTAAAGCCAAGGGTAGCGAAGAAATCTTCTAATTCACGACGGACTAGGGTTAAGGGGTGAAGTTGTCCGCTTTCGAATTTTTCGCCAGGGACAGTCGGGTCAACCACTCCGCCGTCAGCCTTTTTTTCTAAGGCGGCACGCACCTCATTATACTTCTCGGTCATCTCGCGTTTAACAATATTAGCCGCCTCCCCAGCTTCACGACGTAAATCAACACTGATTTCTTTTAATTCTGAAAGCAAGCCGCTCAGCTTCCCTTTGCGAGAAATGTATTTCAATTCTAGCTCTCGCAGGGCAGATAAATCCTTAATCTCCGCGAGACCTTCAAGAAATTCATCTCTTAATTTTTCTAATTTATTTTTCATAATATTTAGATTCGGCTTTTCTTATAGCTAGCAATAAATAGTTCGAGAATGGCGAAGATCATTAGGAGTAATATGACATTTAACCAAGTAAACAAGCTAAAGTGTAGTAGGTTTAAAGAGATGATGATAAATAAAGCAAAGAGAAATGATTGTCTAAAGGCGGTAGAAACAGCGTAGAAGGCCAGCTCTCTCTGCAGAGCCACGAAGCGAATTACAAAACCAACAAGGGCGGCCGTACCCGTCAGTGAGAGAAACAAGGCGACGTAGAACAGAATGAATCCGAGCCAGTTAGTCGAAGTCGGATCGATTAGATTTAACATGACAGCAAAAATACTCCAGCAAACAGCGGTCATTAGTCCCATCACGATTAAATAGTTTTTTAGAGTCATACCTTTAAGCCTTGAGGGCATCGTTAATATTGGCAAGCTCAGATTGATACCGAGCTAATTTGTCTTGTTCTGCTTTTAATATATGCGCGGGGGCACGTGACACAAATTCTTGATTCTCGAGACGAATGCTTAATCCGGCAATCAACTTTTCTAAGTTTTCTTTCTCTTTGGATAAACGGGCTTTTTCTTTCTCCGGATCAACAGCGCCAAGCAAATATATTTCCGTTTCACCTAACACCACTCTAATCGCTGCCTCATTTGGAGCTGACTGAGCTGACTCCACAGCCTCGACTCCCGTGCGTAAGCCACACAAGAGAGCGGCTTGTTCAACCAGGAGGTCCGCATTAGGTCCGACAACTACTGCCTTCACCTTTCGTGCCGGTTCAATCTTATTCTCACTACGGGCATTACGGATACCAGTAATCGCTTCCTGAATAACCGCAAAACTATCGCCTCCAGTAGCTTCCGCAACAGCAGGCCACTGCTTCATCATCAAGATGTCATCATTAAAGCTCTCCCAAAGTGTCTCGGTAACGTATGGAATGAAGGGGTGCCACATGATGAGCACATTCTTTAAGATATATATAAGGATAGAAGACTTCTCTTTCTCAATCTTAGCTACCTCCAAGTACCAGTCCGCCAACTTGTTCCAAGTAAAATCATGAAGGCTGTCAGCTGCGGCTGCAAACTCAAAATTACGAATAGACTCATCAACAGTCTTTCGGGTCATTGCCAGTTCCTGCAGTATCCATTTATCAGCCATTGTCTTCGCTTCAGGTAAAGCATCTAAAGACTGCCTTAAATCCTCTTCTTTTATATGGAAATATTCCAGAGCTTGTTTACAAAATTTCTCTTTGACTCCACCTTCTCCTCACTGTAGCGAGCATCATTTCCCGGAGTGGCTCCCATTAATAAGGAGAGGCGAACGGCGTCCGCGCCATATTTTTCAATAACCTCTAGCGGATCTACACCGTTGCCTTTTGATTTTGACATCTTCTTGCCCTTGGCATCTAAAATCGTGCCGTGTAAGTAAACATGTTCAAAGGGAATCTCGCCGATAGCAAACAGTGACATCATCACCATGCGGGAAACCCAAAGGGTTAAGATTTCATAACCAGTTTCAAGTACCTGAGTCGGATGGAAGCGGGCCAAGTCACCAGACTTAACTCCGTTTTCAAAATTATCCGGCCAACCAAGTGTTGAGAAGGTCCACATTCCCGATGAAAACCAAGTATCGAGTGTGTCAGTGTCCATCACCCAACCTTCCCCTTCCGGGGCTTCTTCACCCACATATGTTTCCTCGCCACGATACCAGGCAGGAATGCTGTGACCAAACCAAATCTGACGGGAAATGCACCAATCGTGCAAATTCTCCATCCAATCAATATATCTCTTCCCGAAACGGTCGGGCAGGAATTTAATTTCGTTATTTTTCGCAACCTCAAGCGCTGCTTCCTTCATTGAGCGTCCATTTAAACGCGACGCAGGAGCGTCTACAGAGATAAACCACTGTAAAGATGGTAAAGGTTCAATTACTGAACCACAGCGATAACAGCAAGACAAATTATTTTCAATTTCTTCTTCCTTTATCATTAAGCCGTCGGCTGAAAGCTGACTGACAATTTTTTCTCTTGCCTCAAGCGTGCTTAGACCAGAGAATTCACCGAAACCGTCTTTAATCTTTCCCGCCTCATCGATTACCTTAATCTTTTTCAGGTCCTGAGCTTCGGCCATCTGCCAATCAACCGCTGAATGTGCCGGAGTGACACCGAGAGCCCCTGTTCCAAAATCCATTTCGACCTTACGGTCACCGATTACTTTAATCTTCAACTTCAAACCACAAAAATCAGTTTCAATTTCTTCGCCAATATATTTACTATATCTTTCGTCTTTCGGATTGACCGCCAACCCAGTATCACCCAGCTTTGTTTCTGGACGTGTGGTGGATATTGGAATAGGAAAATCAGCGCTATATTTAAATGTATAGAGTTTAGCTTTTTGCTCTTTATGTTCAACCTCATCATCTGCGAGAGTCGATTGACAGCGTGGACACCAATTCACAATTCTCTCACCGCGATAAATAACGCCTTCACGGTGCATATCGAGGAACATTCGCTTCACGGCCTTTTGTCTCTGCTCGTCTAACGTGAAGGCGAGACGTGACCAGTCCAAAGATGCCCCCATTTTCCTGGTTTGCTTCAATATCGTAGCCTGGGTATTTTCAACAAAAATATCAACCTCCTTTAGGAAGGCTTCGCGACCTAAAGCATGCCGGGTTTTGCCAGTCTCAGTCATCAGCTTTTTTTCCACCATATTCTGAGTGGCGATAGCTGCGTGATCAGTTCCAGGAACCCAGAGGGTGCGATAGCCGTTTTGACGGTGAAAACGCACCATTAAGTCTTCGATAGCGAGCATGGCACTGTGTCCAATGTGTAATTTTGCCGTAATATTCGGCGGAGGAAGGATAACGGTGTAGCTTGGGGCAAAGTCTGGTAAATTCGACAAATCAGGATTAAAAAAGCCGGATTTCTCCCACTTTGCATAAATCGAATCCTCGAATAATGAAGAATCGTAAGTTTTGTCCAATTCGTTTTTCATACCTATTAAATTACCAAAAATATGCCATTGCGTCAACCGTATTTTGCCTTGACTCTAGCTAAAATTAATTATATATTAAAGGGTTGCTAAATACAAAATTTTTATCATAATTACGAGTGCCATGTTGACCCCAGAAGAACAGATTTATAACCAGATTGAGAAGGCGGAAAATATCCTCATCGCCTTTAATGCTGACTGGAATGGTGATGCAATTGCGTCATCCTTGGCCCTTTTTAATTATCTTAAGAAATCCGGCAAAAAGGTAGAAGTGGCCGCTTGGTTGGGACCCGAAGAAACCAGCAAGGAGAAAGCTGTTGCTATCTGGAATTTTTTACCTGGTTTCGACAACATCCAAACTTCCTTAAAGAATCTACGCAAATTTATTGTTTCGCTTGATATCAGTCAAGCTGTCATTAATCAAATCAAGTACAGTGTTGATGGTCAGCGCCTTAACTTCATTATCTCCCCCGAAAAAGGTTGGTTTAAGCCGGAAGACATCAGCACTTCCTCGAGCGGCTTCAAGCATGACTTAATTTTTGTCATCGACACACCCGACCTTGAATCGCTCGGACAAATTTATGACAGCAACGTTGAGTTCTTCTATAAGACGACTATCATCAATATTGATCATCAGGCCGGCAATGAAGAATTTGGACAAATCAATTACCTCGATTTGAATGTAGTTTCTACCGCTGAGATTATCTATAACTTACTAAAACAAGATAAGAGTGGCGGACTTGATGAAGACGTGGCTACTTGTATTCTTGCCGGTATTATTAGCAAGACAAAGAACTTCAAATCAGCGAATCTAACACCGCGCACCCTGCTTACCAGTTCAAAACTCATTACTTACGGTGCTCGAAGAGAAGAAATTATTAGTCAGCTCTATCGTTCACGACCACTCCCAGCCTTAAAACTTTGGGGCAAGCTCCTCAACAATCTTCAAAGCGATAATGAGAAGCGCTTGCTCTGGTCTCTGCTCTCACCCGATGAATCCGAGAGCTTTGACGCAGCCAGTATCGATTTAACGGAAATAATCGATGAAATAATCACTGGCGTCCCGGAAGCAAAACTCATTTTAGTCGCCTTTGCCTCACCCCAAGGAGACTCATATCGTGTCACTGCTTTTGCCGCTAAAGGAGTATCTGCCATAGAAGCACTTAAGGTCTGGCAAGGAGTTGGCAACCACAAAATAGCGACCGCTTCTATTGGTGTTTCTAGTGAGCACTGGAACAACGAAGTCATTGCACCAATCAAAGCCAAACTTGATAAAAATTTCGGCTAATGATATAACAGAACCAGATTTGACCGGCGCCTATAGCTCAGGGGTGAGAGCACCGCTCTTATAAAGCGGGGGTCGATGGTTCAATTCCATCTAGGCGCACTATACTCTTATTGCCAATTTCGTACCTATACAATATAATAGGAAAATAAAGGGCTCGTAGCTCAGTTGGTTAGAGCGTTACGTTGACATCGTAAAGGCCGCCCGTTCGAGTCGGGCCGGGCCCACATAAATTATTCTTCTATGTTACAATTTTTTTCTGGCCGAGAGCGCCACATGATCGCCGCCGAAGATACTTCGGCTATAAGCGAGTGGATGGAAAAAGACGTTGCCTCCGAAGGGCAGCTTTCGGTTGACGTTTATCATACCGATAAAAAAATTGTTATCCAATCTACAATCGCCGGCGCTAAACCGGAAGATTTAAAAGTTTCCTTACATCACGATCTCCTCACTATCCAAGGGACCAGAAGTCAGCCTCAAGCGGTTGCCGAAGACAATTACCTTTATCGGGAATGTTATTGGGGGCCTTTTTCGCGTTCCATCATCCTTCCCTCCGAGGTTGATAGCCGCAAAGTTGAGGCGAAATTAGAAAATGGTGTGCTGACTGTCAGCTTATATAAGATTAAGCCGGAAAACATCAAGATTGATTTTAAAGATTAATATGGATTACGAACTACTGGTTGCTGGCTTTAGCGATGACCAAGTGATCCTTAAAGATCACGAAAACAATATTATATATTGGCCAAAAGAGAAGCTGCCTCAGATTCCCGAAATCGGGCAAAAACTACACTTCTCTATCGGCACCGATAAGGCTAGCCTGCTCAATGAGCTGCTACAAACCGATAATCATTGAAAAGTATGAAAAAAATGATCCGCCCCGTCATCGTAATGATCGCCGTCTTGGTGGTCTTTTTAATATCGAGTAGCCTATTTTTATTTAGTAAAACCTCTGGTGACAAGTTGCCTAATAATTTCTATTACGGAAATATTGCCATTAGCAATTTAAGTGTTGCGGAGGCTGCGCAGAAAATTACAGACGAAATTCGCGACTTTGAGGCGGCGGGCGTAACTTTAATGCATAATGATAAGGAAGCCGAGCTGCCTGCTGTCGCCGCTTCCTTCGATTCTGGTGTTTCCTACAACAATTTTCAATTCGAGGTTGCGTATCTAGAAACAAAATTAGCTGCCCACACCCAACAATCAAGAATAAAAACCTGGTTAAGAAAATTACGTAATACCGCCACCTCCCTCACGCCAACCTATACTATTAACCAACTAAAAATCCAGGACTTCATCATTGAGACTTTCCCGGAAAGCACTAATCCCGCCGTCGATGCGACCTTTGTGTTTACAGATAAAGCAATTGCAATTGAAGAAGAGCGCCCAGGCAAAGAAGTGGACTGGGACGTATTCTACCAGGAGCTAGATAAACGCTTACGCTCCTTTGACAGTTCTGCGATTGAACTAAAAACCCGCACGGATTATCCCGATATCTATCGTCGTGACCTCGGTGGCTTAGAAGCTCAAGCCGATGAGCTAACTGCAACCGAATTAACACTTGTTTTTCAAGACAAAGAATTGCCGATAAGCCGTGGCGATATTGCCAGCTGGCTAGCAATCAACCGAAGCGGCTCAGAGTTGTCGCTTGGCTTTGATGTTGCCCGAATTGAAACCTACCTGCAAGACACAGTTGCGCCCCAGGTTAACATTGCACCTCAAACTCCTCGCTTCGAAATAGAAAACGACAAGGTTAGTAGTTGGCAGCTAGGTAAAGACGGCTATGAATTGGAAGTCGCCACGAGCTCCCGTCTGATCATGGAAAAATACGTAGGTGCAACTGAGGCCCAAACGATTGAACTTTCTTATACCGCTATTCCTTCCGACGAGACCGCCTCTTTTGACATCAAAGAACTTCTCGGCACCGGTCATTCTAGCTTTGCCGGATCGCCGAAAAATAGGCGACACAACATTAATGTCGGAGCCGCCGCCTTACACGGTCTAGTCATTAAGCCGGATGAAGAATTCTCGTTAGTAAAATCACTTGGCAACATTGACGCCAGCGGAGGCTACTTGCCAGAGTTAGTAATTAAGAATAACAAAACCGTGCCTGAATATGGCGGCGGTCTCTGCCAAGTCGGCACAACCTTGTTCCGCTCCGTATTATCAACCGGCCTGCCGATTACTGCCCGCCAGAACCATTCCTACCGCGTCTCATATTATGAGCCAGCTGGCACTGATGCCACTATCTATGATCCTTGGCCAGACTTTCGCTTTGTAAATGATACAGGCAAAAATATTTTAATCCAAGCCCGTGTCGAAGGTGATGATATGTATTTCGATTTCTGGGGAACAAACGATGGCCGCGTCGCTACCACCACCTATCCAGTCATATATAATATCGTTAAACCGCCACCCACGAAAATAATTGAAACTGATGAGCTTAAACCAGGAGAAAGAAAATGCACGGAACGTGCACACAATGGGGCTGATGCCTGGTTCGATTACACCGTCATCTATCCCGAGGGTTCAACCACTACCCCTGAGGTCAAGAGACGCTTCACCTCACACTATGTACCATGGCAAGAAGTCTGCCTTGTAGGCAAAACTCCTGAGCCCGTCGTCGAACCAACCACTGCGACCACCACACCAGAGACGGCCACGACCACGCCAAGCAATTAAATCAATTATAAAAACCCACCGCGTAAGCGATGGGTTTTTTGTATAAATAAAAGACCGACTAAAACGGGTAGGCAAGAAAATTTCTCCTAGGCATTGCCGAGACCACCACTAGCGCCTATACATATATAAGCGACATTGGTGGCCCAGAAAACCCTAGTGAGAAAGTCCCCATGCTTGTCGTGCCTGACCCGTTTTAATCGGCCTTTGTGTTTTTAAGCAACCTACTAATCTATCATAATAAAAGTATATTGTCAATGACTTTATCCACAGGGCAATTCTTAGAAATTACTAAGGCCAACTTTCCACGAATATTTGCTTATCTTTAGCATAAATCCTCACTGAACTATCCTTGTCTGTTTGCCATATACCCACACCCAGACCACGAGCTCTGTTAATAACAGCAGCAGATGGATGCCCATAAGAGTTGTTAATTCCAACCGAAATGACCATCAAAGCCGGATTTATCTCCCCTATAAAGGTCTCGTCATTAGAAGTATCTGACCCATGGTGAGAAGCCTTAAACACATCAGCCTGCCAGTCAGATAATTGGACAAGATATGAGCGCTCAAGCGCCTTCGTTGCATCGCCAGCTGCGGCGACTCTGAGACCAGCGCAATTGAAATGCAACCCAAACGAAGTATTATTTAAATCTTTCGTACTAAGAAATTGTTTGAGTGGCACCAGAATACATATGCTACACTCCGGCTCAAGATCAATACATTTACTCTGATTAGGTCTAATAATTTCTACACCATCTTCATCTAAGGCTTTAATAAGAGCAATCGTCTCACTACTTGATGCTTGCGCCGGAAGTACCGCGCGTAAAACTTCGTATCGTTCAACTATTTCTGGCAAGGCGGAGGAGTGATCGTCATGGTCGTGTGAAAGTATTACCATATCAATAACCCGTTCGCGATACCCCATCCATTTCGCTAGCTGCGGAATCAATAAGAGGTCAGGTCCCCCATCAACTAGAATAATTTTATTGCCTGGAGTGCGGAAAGCAAGAGCATCACCCTGACCGACATCAAAAAATATTGCCTCAGGTCCGATTGGTCGGTCCGCAAGACAGATAGTGAGACATATAACGAAGGCGATTAGGAAGAATGTATATTTACGCATGAAGAGATTGTAACAAATTGATACTGAAGATACGTAAAACTATAAATGAAGATGATTTTACAAACAAAAACCGCGCTTACAGCGCGGCTTTTGTATAATTTTCAAAACAAGAAAAGACTATTTCTTTTTTGCAGTCTTTTTAGCCGGTTTTTTTGCGGTCTTTTTAGCAGCCTTCTTAGGAGCAGCCTTCTTTACCACCTTCTTAACCGTCTTTTTGACTTTTTTAACAACCTTCTTAACAGCAGGTTTTTTTGCTGTCTTTTTGACAGGTTTTTTTGCAGTCTTTTTTACAGATTTTTTTGCAGTAGCCATATTGCTCACCTCCTTTCTGGGAAATTTCCCATTTTATATTTTTAAAAAAATTTAAAATAAATCTTTTTAAAATAAATTTTACTTCACTACCAATATTATACACTCTTCGCAAATTTTATACAATAGTTTTTTGCAATTTTTTTCAAAAAAACAAAAAAGAGCTCAACGCTCTTCTTTGTTAGAAAATATTTTGTGTAAATATTTTTTATTTCAACTGTCCAAGTAAATAATTCTTCAACTCTTCGACAGAAACTTTTTCCTGTTTCATTGTATCACGATGTCTCACTGTCACTTCTCCTTTTTCCAAAGTGTCGAAATCAATTGTTACACAAAAAGGTGTGCCAATTTCGTCCTGACGACGATAGCGCTTACCGATATTGCCATTATCATCAAACTCGCAAGCAAACACAGATCGCAATTCTGAGTATATTTCACGGGCCTTAGCGACGAGTTGCTCTTTATTTTTCAGTAAAGGAAAAATCGCTACTTTTATCGGTGCAAGTTGGTATGGTAGTTTCAAAACAGCACGCTCTTCGCCACCTTCTAATATTTCTTCACGATAGGCTGAGTGCAAGGTTGCTAGTAATGCCCGCTCAACACCAAAGCTCGGCTCAATGACATGTGGGATGAATCGTCTGCCGCTTGCCTGATCGAAGAATTCAAGTTTCTTGCCCGAGTGCTCAGAGTGCACCTTTAAGTCAAAGTCGCCGCGATGAGCTAAACCAAACAATTCTTTGACGCCAAAAGGAAAAGAATATTCGACATCGACTGTTTTCCGTGAATAGTGGGACAGCTTTTCTTTTTCGTGCTCTCTTCTGGTAAACGAACCTTCAGCTAAACCTAAATCGCGACAAAATGCTTCTTGCTCCTTCAATAGATTTTCAAAAACATCATCCCACTCTTTTTCTGGATCAATAAAGTACTCAATTTCCATCTGTTCAAACTCGCGAACGCGGAAGATAAAGTTGCCGGTAACAATTTCATTACGGAAAGCCTTGCCAATCTGGGCAATACCAAATGGCAATTTCGGTCGCATTGTATCTAAAATATTATTGAACTCTACAAAAATAGCCCCCGCTGTTTCTGGGCGTAAGTAGACAGGCTCCTCCAGGCCATTCATTTCAGTTTTAAACATCAAACTAAAAAAGCGAGCGTCAGTCCACTGCTTGGCTTTGCAATTAGGGCAAGCGATGCCGGCCGCTAAAGCGGCATTTAGCTTCACTAAATCACCCTCATGGTCTTCGCCGGTTGCCTCTTCCACTAAGTGGTCGGCGCGAAAACGTTTTTTACACTTCTTGCAGTCGACCATCGCGTCATTAAAGCCATCAGTGTGCCCACTAGCCTTCCACAAGGCGGGATGAAGAATGATGGGGCCATCAATTGCATACATATCATCGCGCCCATCAACGAACCGCTTCAACCACAACGACTTAATATTATTCTTTAGGGCTGTACCATATGGTCCGTAGCTGAAACTACTGCCAAAGCCTCCATATATTTCACAGGCCGGGAAAATAAAACCGCGTCGCTTAGCGAGTGATACTATTTTTTCCATTGTCTGATCTTCTGTTTTTTCCATATATATTTGTGAATTGATTAGAATTACATTTCCTCTAAATAGGTAAAGCCTAATGTTCTGAAACCATTAGCCAGCACTTGCTTCACCGCCCTTAACAGCCCCAAACGGGCAGCGGCGGCGGCAGCCTCAGCCTTTAGTATATTAACCTCATGATAATAATCATTGAACGATTGTGCTAATTCGAAGAGATAGCGAGCAATAATTGAAGGGTCTCTTTGTCCTGCTGCCTTGATAACTACCTCCTGATACTGGGAAAGCTGAAGCGCTAGGGCATGTTCCTTGGCGTGAACCAAGAAACTATAGTCCACCTTAACACTTTCGCTCGCCTTGCGGAGAATGCTGGAAATACGAGCGCCAGTATATTGCAGATAGGCGGCGGTGAAGCCATCAAAACGTAAGGCCTCCTCCAGGTCAAAAGTAATA
>PHAH01000018.1 GCA_002841655.1 Candidatus Falkowbacteria bacterium HGW-Falkowbacteria-2 | reverse complement strand
AGGCACGTTCCCAGGGCTTAATCGCCCAAGTAAATGGTAAGTCAGGATATTACTGCTTAACGCATAAAGGGGCCGAGTTCCTAAAAGGAGCCAGCATCCCGAAGTACGCAATCATGAGCAAAATATCAGGACATAATATCGGCTACTGGCATGAGCTTGATGAACGAGTGAAGCTGAAAGATTTAATAAAAAGTGGTGACTACTGGGAGATTGATTTCACTGTTCAGAATTTCAGAATCTTAGTTGATGCTCCAAAGACCCTAGCTTTTAATTTTTAATTTATGTCTTGGAGAAATTATTATCGCATCTTAAAAAAAACCGGAGGGGATTTATCAAAGGCCGACCCAAAGGAAATGATTGAAGCATCTCGAGCTAATCCGGACAATCAAACTGATGCCCTTAACGTAGCACGCCGGAAATATGCCGAGGACAATACCGCAAATTATTGAGTGCCTGGAAGAAAAAGAGATCTTCGCGTATCTATCCGGGAAGAAGATAAATTTGTGGTGGCTAGTGAGAAAAATAATTGAATTTATATTTTAAAAAATATGGTGAAGTATTACTTAAACAAAAAAACTGGTGACTTAATTTCGTTCAATGTTGAACTTAGGGAAATAACGGAATTTAGTGAAATCCGTAACTTAGAAAAAGATTTAACATTAATGGAAATTAGCATTGTAAAAACGGAAAATAAAAAATCAGAGAAATCCGTAACGGTTCAAAAGGTTAAAGGTGATCGCAAATGTTCTGACTGCGGCAGGGATGTGCCTAAAGGAAAATATCTCTGCAAAGGTTTATGTTCCACCTGCTATCAGCGCGGACTATATCAGAAAAAAAGCGGCAAGGTAGTTGAGAAAAAAAGAGATGACGGCCCTAAGAAATATGTCTGCATCGATTGCGATGAAGAGATCCTAAGCACCCTGGAAGTCGACAAGGTGAAGTGCCCAAACAATTTACACCACACGATGGTTCAAAAATAACGGTTATGTCAAAAATTCATCAACGTGCGTACAAGGATGTTCTGACCTTTGAAAAATTACTTTTAATCCCTCCAGAAACTATATTCGCTCAAGGCGAAACAGTGGACTCTCCAAACGGCTGCAACGTGGCTGACACCGGTAAGACAATGCGATGGGTAGCGGTTAGGGGTTATGTAGCAGACTGGGCAATTTACGTTCAGAATCCGCATTACATCAACAGCAATGACTTCGAAGTGAAGATGCTCGGTTTAGATGGCGTGTGGCCCTGGGAGAAGATTGCACAGGTGGGCGACAAGGTCACGATGAAAAGCAATATTGAATTTCTCGTACCGTGCAATGATGAAGCTTTTAAAAGATATAACTATTAAAAAATTATGGCCTTGCAACTTCAATTGGTTTATACCAAAGCAGACGAACAAAGAAATCAGCTGGCGATTTTAAAACATAGCATCAAGGACCAGCTCGAATCACTGCAGGAATATCAGGAGGTGATAGAAGACTTGGAAGCTTTAAGACTGAAGAAGAAAAAGATTATTGAAAACGTTCTAGCGGATAATAAAAAAGACGTGGACGAAATCGACAGACTAACTCTTGATCTTAAATCTCAGAAGCAGCTTATTTCCGATGTTGCATTGAAAGATTATCTAGACGGCAAGAAAGTGGAAGTAGTAAAAGCTAATGGCGCAATTTTAGAACCAGTGTTCTCAGTAAAATTTATCAAGACAGGTGAATATATAAAACCGGAGAAAACTCCAATACCGGAAAGACTCAACTTGGAATAATTTATTTAATTTAAATTTTCTCCCAGTCGAGGCTTCTCGGTGATTCAATAAGGGCTCCACCCCATGCCGGCCCTCGGGTACCATAATGGCACAAGGATCTAGAAATTATCCGGCCATCGAGTGGCCCCGCGTGGGAGAAAATAAATTTATTTTTATGAAAAACAAAAAAACAGAAGAAAAAAAGCCAGTGAAAATTATCGTTAACTACTTGCAGAAAATCCAGGAGGAAGCAACCAAACTCGGCATCGTGGTTAAGGATGAAAAAGAGATCATTAAAACTTTACTTGAAGCATCGTTCAACAACTACCGCAAGAATAAAATTGATGAGGCTTATTTTCAAAAATTATTTGTGACTAGCAACGATAGCACTAAGTCGGAAGTCGCTAAAGTTTTAGCCGCCACTCAGAACGAAATCAAGAATCAAGAAATGTACATGGATTATTTGCTTGGGAGAATTAGTTAAAACTTTATGGAAAAGACACACACATATGAAAGGAAATGGCGCAGGATAAATCCGTATCTTTGCGCCCAGTGCGGAAAGCCTAGATATTCGTTTATCTTCAGCCGCGCCAAAGAAAAGCTTTGCAGATCATGTGCTCGTAATGTTGTCCCGGATAATCAGCCTAGCTTATTTATCGGCATTGACCCGGAGGCTCCCAATGGAAATTACGGAGCGGAAGTAATCGGAGAAAAGAAAGCTGATGGAACTATGGAAATAAAGAGCGTGAAATTTAAAAAGCCTAAAAAGAAAAAGATTATTCTTTCTCCCAGGGAGGCAGCCAAGAAATTGATTTACAGTGATGTTACCTGCGGCAGGACTGTCAAAGAAATTCAAGAATCATACGAGGGTGCATCTAATGGAGAATATAGAGCGGCCGTATTGCCTGGGAGAAAAATCCAGGTTGATAAAATTGCCGGGAAAGAACTGAAGCAGGCTGAGATATTCTCGCTTAAAGAAATCTATGACGAAATTGTTATGGAGAATAAAAAAAAGAAATAATTTTACTAAGTAACTTAATTATTACGTTTATGAACAAGGCACAACTTATCGGCAATCTAACTAAGGATGTCGAACTAAGAAACACACAGTCCGGGAAGATAGTAGGTGGCGTTACCCTAGCTACCAATAAGACAATTACGGACCAAGCAGGGAATAAAAATAAACAAGCCACTTTTCACAATTTAGTGATTTGGAATAAGGCGGCCGAGATTTTAGCTCAGTACGCGCACAAGGGAAGTAAGATTTATGTTGAGGGTGAAATTAGTAATAGATCCTACGATAAACCGGATGGCACAAAAGGCTATGTCAGTGAAATTATTGTGCAGGAGTTTGAATTTTTGGATGGTAAAGCACCTGATGGCGCTGAGCCTAGAGAAACCACAGCCGCTCCCAGGACTGCAGCTGCAGCTCCCAAGAAACCAGTGGGAGAATCAGAGCAAAGTGGTACTGAAGAGATAAGCGTTAAAAACATTCCTTTTTAAATATATGGCCTTAAAAAATAGCACATCAAAAAGCACCAACTCTTTCGCCAACATTCAAAAATGTTTATCCACCCATGGAGCGCAGAGGATGATATTTGATTATGATCAGCAAGGAAAAGTCCGTGCGTTAAGTTTTGGATTAGAAATTGATGGGAAAATGCTTGGCTTTAAATTGCCGGCTAGATTAGAAAACGTTAGCCGAATTATGTATGGATGTTTATTGTGTGATTTGGGAGAGGGAGTTATTGCAGATAAAAAAAGAGATCAAGTTTATAAAACTGCCTGGGCGAATATCCGTGACTGGATTGTAGCTCAAATGGCAATGATTGATACTCAGATGGTTAAATTTGAAGAAGTATTTTTGCCTTACATAGTTGATAAAAATAATGAAACTCTTTTTGAAAAAGTTGAAAACAAAAACTTTCTCCTGGGAGATGGAAAATAATATATGCCTATTCCTAGAATTAAAACGACAAAGGCTATAGTTCCTAGTGAAGATAACGAATGCATGGCATTGGCTAATTATCTTCGTTTAAAGGGCCTTAGATTCAGTCACATCGCGCAAGAAACACCAGCTGGGAGTTATCAGTTTGGCGTTTGGAAACCTGCCTACAAGACACTGAAGCGCAATAAAGAGATGGGAGTAAACCAAGGCGTACCTGATTACATTGTTATGATTGAACGTAAAGGAACTGAGAAAGCTGGACCAAGAAATAACATATTGTTGTTTATAGAGATGAAGCGTGAGCTGGGAGGAAAAGTTAGTACTGAACAATCAGAATGGATAAATGCTTTAAATAAAGTTTTTGGAGTCGTGGCGGTAGTTTGCTGCGGCTTTGAAGAAGCGAAGAATTTCATTGATGCCTATGTCAAATAGCGGCGAAAAATTTAAAGCAGTAATAAATAAAGTCCTGGACTGTCAGACGGCCGACATTAAAGATTTTATTATTTTTAATGACGAGCTGAAAGAGATTAGTTCTAAAAATCTGACAAAGCTTAAAAACAGCATTACCAGGAATGGATTTACTAAACCGATCATAACTTGGAAAATGAAAATTTTAGATGGTCATCAAAGAAAGGTGGCGCTAGAATCATTGGCCTATGACGGTTACACGCTGCCTAAAATTCCTTTTGTCGCTATCGATGTTGATACAGAGAAGAGAGCAAAAGAGATCCTTTTAACCTGTACCGCTCAATACGGCGAGGTAACAAAAGAACGCCTAGAATACTTCGTTTCTAACAATGGCTTGAATGCTCTTGATTTAAGTGGATTTGTGGCTATGCCACGTTTAGAGGATATGGCCTGCCAAGATATAGAGCTCAATGAAGAGCCGCAGGAGGCCACCGTAGATCCGTTAGCAAAGCAAGGAGATGTTTATCAACTTGGCAGACATCGCATTATTTGCGGCGACTCTACGGACCGAGAAACGATTGAAAAACTGATGGACGGAAAAAAGGCTGATATGGTTTTTACTGATCCGCCTTATAACGTGGACTACACCGGGGGAATGGGAACGCACGAGAAGAATGACAGGCAGGGAATCTTAAATGATAAAATGAGCGCCTCGCAATTCTATCAGTTCCTTTTAGCAGCCTGTCGCAACATGATCGAGTTTTCTTCCGGTGGAATTTATATCTGCATGAGCTCGAGCGAACTTCATTCCCTGAAGATAGCCTTTGAAGAAGCAGGCGGCCATTGGCAGAGCTTTATTATTTGGGTTAAAAATACTTTCACATTAAGCCGCTCCGATTATCAGCATACTTACGAGCCAATTCTTTACGGTTGGCCGGCGAGAATTACCGGGCATTATTTTATTGAGCTCAGAGATAACGGCAACGTGTGGGAAGACTTGATGAAAATAAAAGCTGACTACGATGGAGAATTTACTACGCTGAAATTTAGTGGCTTTGAATTAAAGATTAAAGGAAAAGCAGAGGGCCAAATAAAACGCGGCAAACAGAAGATTGATGTTTGGCGTTATAACAAGCCAGTAAAGAGCCCCGACCACCCAACAATGAAACCGATTGAGCTTTGCGCTGAAGCGATTAAGAATAGCTCCACAGAGGGCCGTATAGTGCTTGATTTGTTTCTTGGCAGTGGATCCACGTTAATAGCGGCAGAGAAGTTAAGACGGAGTTGTTATGGCTGCGAATTAGATCCTAAATTTGTTGATGTAATAATTGACCGGTGGGAAAAACTTACCGGGAAGAAAGCAGTTAAACTTTAAAAATTTATTCCCCTGCTGGGAAGTTGTGGTATTGCGGCGGACACTTCCCGTGTCTGGTTAGGTTAAAAGCCACTGATTGGTAATCGCATAATACAATCAGGCTTCCCAAGAGGGGAATAACTTATCATTTGGTATCATTTGGTATCACTTTAAAAAATGTTTATTTTTTCTTTATCTTTTATTCATCATCAATATTGTAAAATATATGGCACGAACTAAAAAAGCGGATAAGACCGCAGAGAACAAAAAAAAGCGAAAAGAATTTCTTGATTTACTTAGCGAGCCGTTCGATGAATTCGAGCCAGGACACGCTAGTTATATCAAGCGAGATGGCCGCGGAAGACCAAGCGTAATGACCAAGCAGGTACTCCAAAAATTACGTGAGGCTTTTTCTATCGGTGCACCTGACCGGGAGGCCTGTATTTACGCCAACGTATCTGAATCTACGCTTTATAATTACTGCAAGAAAAATACTGATTTTTTGGAGGAAAAAGAGGAGTTGAAAGAAGTGCCTATTTTACAGGCTAGAAGCAACATCGCCCTGGCTCTGAAGAGTAAGAGCGTTGGTGACTCCTGGCAGTATCTTATCCGGAAGCGCAAGGCTGAATTCGCTGACATGAAAGTAGAGGCACAAATCGAAGCGCCGCTGACAATCGATGACCTTGAAGCTTTAGATCGTGGTGATGTAAATGTGATCAAGGAAAATAAAAAAGAAATTAAAAAGAAAAAGTAAACGATATGGAGAAAGAGGAACTTAAAAATTTTTACTTGTCGCTTATTCCAGGCATCAGAGAGGTTGCTAGAAAATCAGGGTATGCGATTGGTATTCATGGTTCCTTAACTCGTGACCTTGATATCATTGGCGCTCCTTGGGTTGATAACTGCGTAGGTGCATTAACTCTAGTGAAAAGAGTAGCTAAAAAATTAGATGCTTATTATCAAACATCATTAAGCAAAAAGCCTCACGGTAGAAAATGTTACGTTATTTTTTTTAAATTCATGGATGGGCCGCTAGCTCACGCTTATATAGATTTTTCAATTTATCCAAAAATTAAATAATAAATTTTATGAACAACATGGTTAAAGTTTTAGTAACTTGCAGGTTCCCGGAATGGGGCAACGATGGTGACAAAAAATATCCAGCTTTCGGGGTTAAGTATGTTATTGAGGTACCGATTGAATGCGAGGATGTTGCTGCTGTTTTTCAAGAAAAATATAAAGAGAGAATTAAACAAGATTTTAATGGTGAAATTTTATTCATTGAAGAATTTGATTGCACCATTTTAATTTAAAAAATATGCCAGGAAAAATCTGTCGAGAATGCAGCTTCGAAGAAAGCAACGGACACGCAATGACGTGCAGCAAAAGAAACGCGCTGAAGAATTTAGAGTTTCATGTTAAGAGCCAGGACTATTTTGGAACTCTGGCCACAGTCCTAAGTTTAAACAAGCAGACTGGCCAAGAGATTCCGGATAGCGTAATTGAAGACCTGATGTATCTGCAGCGAAATTATAAAATAGAAAATAAATAGAAAATAAATGCAGGTCACCCAAAGAGATCTAAATACGATACTGAATAAGCGTTGGAGAATAGAGCATCTTTACAAGATTAAGTCTGAAGATTCTAAGTTGGTTAATTTCAGATTTAACGAAGTCCAGGAGGCTTTATGGGAATATGCTGAAGACAGAAAACACCGCGGCCTTAGTATCATAATCGATAAGTCTAGAAAACAAGGCGTATCGACTTTTTGGCTTTTATATTATCTAGACGATACTCTTTGGACTCCGCACACGACATCGTTTATCATGGCTCACACCAGGGATGATGTGCAGAAGCTTTTTAAAATAGTTAAGTTAGCTTACAACGAATGCCCGAGAGCAGTTAAGCTTGAATCCGGATACACCTGGCCAAAACCGACAGCGAAATATGATAACAAAAATGAGCTATCGTTTGACGGCATTAATTCCACGATTTATGTCGGCCTAGAGAATCGAGGTGATACGATTAATAATCTTCACGTGTCTGAAGCAGCTCACATCAAGGATGCTGAGAAGCGTATGACGGCCACTCTCGGTGCTGTGCCGGAAAATGGTAGATCTAACACTACGATTGAATCAACAGCCAACGGTGTGGGCGATTGGTTTCAAGAAACATATTCAGAATGCGAAACAGATAGCGGTCCTTACTTTCCGTTTTTCTTTGGGTGGTGGCAAAAGGCTGATAATTTTATTACTCCTCTCCCAGACTATACTCCCAGTCCTGAAGTGTTGCTTAAGGCGGCCTTAATTAAAGCACGCCATGGCGTTAAAATAAGCCCAGGACAGATGTGTTGGTGGGATAAGACTAAATCAAAGCAGAGAAAGAAAATGGACCAGGAGCACCCGACTGTGGCCGAGGAGAGTTTCTTAACTTCCGCCGGAATGGTCTTTGATCCTGAAGCGATGCAGAAGATTGCACCAGCTAAGCCAATTATGAGTCGTCCGATTAAAGTTGAAACGAGAGAGCGAAGAGAAGATGGCACATTCAAGCTTACGCATGAAACCTTTCAGGCTGATATTTATGTTTTGCCTAAGCCTGGCCGCCGCTATGTTTTGGGAGGTGATCCATCCGAGGGCGTGGGAGGTGATAGCAGTGTAGCGGAAATTATTGATGCGGTTACTCTCGAGCAAGTCGCAGAATTTAAAAGTGATAAAATTAAGCCAGCACAATTTGCGATAGTTGTGGATAACTTATGCCGCTACTACAACAATGCACTGGCTGCAGTGGAGAGAAATAACCATGGTCACCTGGTCCTTGATAGGTTAAAAGATATTTACGGAAATATATTTATCCGCCTTGTTTTAGACGAGAAAACTAAAAAGCAGACACGAAAATTAGGGTGGGAAACTAACAGCGCAACACGTGATTTAATACTTGATGAATTCGAGCAGCTCGTTGCTGACTTGTCGGTCAAAATTAATAGTGCTATACTGAAATCAGAAATGTTAACTTTTGTTTCTGACGACACCGGCAGACGGGAAGCAAAACAAGGTAAACATGATGACACAATTATAGCATTCGCGATTGCATTGAAGGTCGCTAGGATGCCAAGGACTTCTTTTGATGTCCAAAGGCTTAACTAGTAACGTAAACTTCAATGCATTTTAATTTGCGAAAGTGGTTTCAAGGAATCAACAACGCAGCCAAAGCTTTTGAAATACTCAATAGCGGCAGCTCTTTCTCCCAAGGACTATACGGCGAAATTCGCCAACCTCTTGGGGGCGTTTCTTTGATGGGAATAAAGTTGTCTCCGGACTCCTTGTTCACCGTATTTCGCAATCATGGCGATGTGTTTGCTTGTGTCAGAGAACTCAAAGAAAATACCGGCTCCCAAGGCTACCTCTGGGTGAATAAGAAAGATTCAAACAAGGAACCGGACATCAATCAAATTAAACTCGCTGAAGCTGCCTTAAACTTTGGGCATACATTCAGAGCTTTGAAAAATAAAATAATTCAATTTCAGCAAATCAGCGGAAGTGCATTCTTGCTGATTTTACGTTCCAGCAATACCAACAGTCGCGTGTTGGGCTTTGATGTTATCGACTCGAGAACTCTCTCGGCCGTAACTGATCAGTATGGAACAGTTTTTAAATGGATCCAACGCGTCAAAGGAGTTTCGCAGACTTACGAGCCAGGCGAGATTCTTAATTTTAAACAACACGATGACCCAAACAGCCCAGTGTTTGGCTTGTCGCCTCTTGAGCCGATTATCTGGGAAACCCGTACCGACTTATCGGCCATGATTTCAAACTATGCGTTCTTCTCGAACGATGCCACTCCTGGCGCTCAGTACATCCTCGAAGAGGGATTATCTGATGAGCAGCAGAATAAAGTAATCGAAGATATTCAGCGCCAATTATCCGGTCCTGAGAACCGTAATAAGTCTATTGCGGTTGCTGGCGTTAAAGAAATTAAATCGCTACAAATCTCTCCCAAGGACATGGAGTTCAATTTACTCCGCAAATTCACGACTGAAAAAGTCTGTGCGGCTTTTGGTGTACCCAAAGCTATATTGAACTACACTGACGGCGTTAATTATTCGAACGGAGAAAACCAAACACAGAAATTCTGGGAGGGAACTATCTCACCACTTCAAGATTTATTGGCGGAATTCATTAACAATGAAATCTTGCCTGTTTTGGGTATTGATGGAATCAAAATAGAATTCAATACTAAGACCTTTGATGATCAGCAATGGAATGAAGCATCGAGCCGAGCTGATGTTGAGCATGGCATTATCACTATTAACGAAGCAAGAGAAAAGCGCGGTGCTAATACCTTTGACCCTAAGACTTACGGCGAGTTTGTAGATAAGCCTTTGATTTGGAATGGTATGGGAGTAAAGCCGCTTGATGATATTGGCATCGATACGAATCCAGATGGAACGCCAAACATTTTAAGTGAAGACCAGGCAACGAAAGAAATAGATCGCATTAACCGAATGGCTAACCGAGTAAATCGTAATCCGGGAAAGGCAGAAAAGAAATTTGATATTCAGGCTAAAGATTTTATAGAGGAACTTTTTAAAGAGGCTTAATTATGAATAAGAATGAGATTGAAAAAATAAAAGCCTTGGTGGCTAACAAACAGATTGAACTTCTCACGAAAAAGACTGAGGAGGTTTTAGCCGAATTAAAAAAAACTCCCAGGATCCAATTCGTTACTGACATGCCGTCTGAAGTTCACATGAGTAACTTCGAGAAGAGTCCTGATTCAGTCAGTGTGAAAAATTTGGGAGATATAAAGTTTCCTGAATTCCCGGAGATTAAAATCCCGGACAGCATCATAGTTAAAAACTTCCCGGAACAAAAAGAGATCCAGAAAGTTGAAATCATAAATCATAAAGAAGCGAAAGATAATAGTCCGTTCTTTTCTAAGTTGATCACTAAGGCGGCCGAATCAATCGGCGAAGTCTTTCGTGGTTTATGGGAGGGCGGAATTAGCATCAAGCAGAATAATAAAAAGACTCCGCTTTATGTTGTGCACGTTGACGAGAAAGGTGCACCAATCGGCCGACAAGACTTCCAAGTCTTTGGCGGAATCGGTGGAGGCAGCAGCTCACAGATACCAACACAGATTAAATCCGGAAAGGTAGCGGTTGAAACTGCTGGCACTCCTGTCGCTTTGGGAGTAGCAACGAGCAAGACCAAGAAAGTAACTATCACATCCGCCTTTGCTAACGCCGGGATGATATGGATTGGCGATAGTGAAGTTTCAGCAGCTGATGGAATCGGCATACCGTTGTCACAAGGATCCACTTACGAATTAGAACTTAATAATTTAGCGAGCATATTCATAGATGCTGAAAGCAGCGGAGATTCCGTCAGCTTTGTAGCTCTAAGTTAAGCATATGAGAAAAAGATTTTTGATAGTAATAATTTTAATCGCAGTCCTGGGCTTTGGCAGCCTAGCTTCTGCTGCAGTGAGTACCCCGAACATTTGGAAGATCGTAAGTAATGCGATTAGCCCGGTTGTAGCGAACTGGGAGCTTGGCAGTGCGACTAACCGAATTAAAAAGGGCTGGTTCACCAGTTTAGATGCCACTAGCGCCACTATCGGTTCGATTGCGGTCAGTGGAACGGTATCGGGCGATATGGTCGTAGGTGGCCAAGTTAGAGCCTCTAACGGCACTTCAACTGCACCGTCTTATTCCTTTAACTCCGATACAAATACCGGAATGCTTTGGGGCGGAAACGATATCATAAAATTTAACAACAATGGAACTACTACTTTAACCATAGCGGCCAACGGTCAGCCAAAATTCGGCTTCCTGGCCAGTTCTACGGCTAACCTGGTAATGTCAGACACTCTTGGCAATTTATATACATCAATCGATAATCGGATAACTAGTGCCTCGTCACCACTCGTCCTAGCGGCTAACAATATCAATATTACCAAGGCAAGCAGCACAGCGAATGGCTACTTATCGAGCACTGATTGGACCAGCTTTAATGGCAAAGTGAGCTCACAATGGGCGACATCAGGCAGTAACATTTCATACGTTGCAGGTTCAGTAGGTGTTGGTACGACCGCTCCTATTCATAAATTAGATGTAAATACTGGCGCCGCTTCGACGTTGGCTAGATTTTCCGGCACAAATACTACTTTATCCCGC
>PHAH01000017.1 GCA_002841655.1 Candidatus Falkowbacteria bacterium HGW-Falkowbacteria-2 | reverse complement strand
TACTAAAGGTAAAGGTTATCTCCTGAAGCTTTGTTGGAGAAGTTGTCGTGGAGAGCGTGACAACTGGTGCCAGCGGATCTGTGACATTAATGGCGAAGGAAACCGGTGTCGCCAGGTTACCACTGGAGTCCATGGCATTACAGGTCATTTGGGTATTTCCCATCGGGAAGGTTGAGCCAGACACCAGACCAGTATCAGTCATACAGAAAGCGCTTAAGCCAGTGTCATTGGTATCGCTAACTGTTGGCGAGGTGAAGGTGACAACAGAACCTTCAGCGGATTGAGCGGGAACAAAGATGTCGGCCATGCTTGCAATGACTGGGGCAACAGTATCTTTGGCGGCTGTGCCTGGTAAAAGACTAATTGTTTCTGACATGGTTCTCACTGTTGCTTGTTTCTCGGCTAGATAGTCAACCATCTGTTGGAAGAATTCAGGTGTAGCGCCGTAGATGTTAGCAGGGTTGTCATCAACTTGGTGGAGGGTGAAGATCAGCCACGCCTTATTGGCGATGGCATTATCAATAGCGTTTCTAACCGACTCGATTGTCGTTGCAGGAACTTCTGCCCCAAGCTCAGTGGTGCCACCCTTAAGGATGGAATATGACCTTAAGGCATAGGGATCCGTCGTTAACTCATTAAAACCTTCATCAATAGTGCGGGCGCCAAGGAAGCCAGCATCTTTCACGGCAGTCTTGGCTGTTTCGTTGTAATCGCCGTAGGTATAGGCGAACGTATCAACTGGTTTAAAGCCTAGGCGAGTTAGTAAGTCATAACGAGAGCCACTGACTTGGTTTTTCATTTCGGCTTCGTTTAATTGAGGTAGCGTTAGGCTGGAATGATCACGAGTATGTGCGGCGATATCATGTCCTGTTCCATATAGCTGTTGTAGTTCAGCCGTGGTCATATATTCACCTACCCGTTCGTTCTGGATGACATCGGTAATAATAAACTGTGTGCTTTTGTAGCCTTTCTCGTTTAGTATCGGTAAGGCGTTAGTATAAACTGATTGCCAACCATCATCAAAAGATAAGGTTACGACGCCATTTTCGAAAACAGCGGGATTATCTTTCGTCCCCAGAAAGTAGTCATCGACAGTTAAATAACCGTTGCTTTCAAGGATGTGGAAAATAGTGGCAGAAACAACGCCAACTGGAGTTAGGAATTCAGCGCTTAAATTGGTCCAGTCGTTAGCAGGCAAGGCCTGGGCAATTGGTAAATGCTGAAATACTTCAGATCCTGGCTCACCACCCATATTATAGCGAACGAAAACACGTGTGGTGGCGTCTGACTTATATTGGTTGCGGAAGACATAATATGTTTCCGGCTCTACCGGGACATCGGTAAAGTACCATTTCGCATCTCCTTGAGTGCCATAGTTTGTGATGGTTGTTCTGGCGGCGTTAGTGCCAGCGCCACCTACACCTTCAACAACATCGAAGGAAGCATCTAATTCTGCTGGCCAGAAGCCGACCAGCCAATTACTTGGTTGCCCAGGGGCAGTTACAGTTTCAAACGACGGGTTATTAATAAGATTTGGTCCATCAGCCGCGTGAGCTGATGGTGCAATGTAAATATTTAACATTGTTGCTCCGAGCAAGAAGAACAAGCTGCTTCTTGAGATAAATTGTAGTATTTTTTGTTTCATATTGTTGTTCGTTAGTTAATTTAAAAGTTTAAATTGTTTGTTTTGCATATATGTAAAGTTAATTATTAGCGATAAATAGGTCACAGGCATTAATATTGGCGATATTTTCATCATTAGACTCCAGATATAATGCTTTGAAGAGTTCAGTATTTTTGGCGTTACTACCATCGTAGTCAGAGACACCGAGCTGGTCAGCTAAGGCCTGGCGGTCAGCTAATGAATGTGGTTGACCTTTTGCGGCCAAGTAGTTTACTACAGACCAATCATATTCGACTGCAAAGTGGTTAAAGAGCGGAAGACAGTTGAAGCTTGAGGTGCCCGTTTCTAACGGGCCAACATCTTTCGTCATCGCTGGACCGATTAAACTAGCTAAGGACCTGTTTGGCGATTCGTCGGCGCTGGCGTCTGCGGCGGACTCTTCGGCACGAGTGGCCGCGATATACTGTTGCGCCAGATGAATTGAGGAAAAGCGGTTTTTAAGAGCCAGCTCTACCAGTTTAAACGCTCCACTAAAGATGACGACGGAAATGGTCAAAGGAATCATCATTCCTAAAAATCGACTTACTAACGCCGGTGATCGTGATCGGCGCTCTCTAGCAGCAATGCGACGGTTTTTCTTTTTGGAACGAAACAGACGGCGCAGACCGGATATGATAAGCACAATGAGATGAACGAGTACCGATAGTCCGATTGATGGTGTTAATGGCATATAATTATTGTTTAATTTCAATATGTACTCGGTCTGGCTTAAACCACTTGAGGTTATGCCGGCGCAGAACGATTTCTTTGACAAAGGTTTCAAGATACAGGGCGGAATTGATAAATATTAGTAGGACATAAGGAAAAGGCGCTAGTAATAAGGAGGGGCGCCTTAGGCGCCAAGCCGCCCAGATACCGTACAATAAAGTGACAATCAGTGAGGCCGAAACGAACATAACAGCAAACCAGAAATTCAGAATTGGAATTAGAAATATTAAAATTGAAAACACCATTCCTTCGATGTAAATAAGAGATAGCTCAAGGGCTCGCACTGGATTTTTCATGATTTTGTAGTGCTTGCGTAGATTTTGCCAACCACCGTCATACCATCGGCGCATTTGGTTGATGTAATTTTTCAAAGTTGCGGGATCCTGCGTATAGGTTATCGCTTTAGTGTTGTAGAATATCTTTAAATTGCGGCGATGAAGCATGTAGGTGAAATCTAAGTCCTCAGTTATCGTATCATGATCAAAGGTGATATATTTTCTAAACATCTTTACCCTAAAGGCGCTGGCAGCGCCGGGCATTACAAAGACATAGTTTAAATGAGCCTGAGCCAGCTTATGGAAGTCTTGCCCGATTACGTAATCGAAGGCACGGCAGAGGGTTAGCCAGTTATAGGGAAGACTTTTTACGTAACCAGCCATTGCAAAGATTCCTGGTTTTTTAAAACTGCGTTCCACTTCCTCAGCAAAGCGAGGGTCCAGAAGGGTGTCGGCGTCAGTTGTAACCATTACGTCCCCGGTTAAAAACTGGAGGCCATACTCTTGAGCGCTGCTTTTATTGCCAGTATTTTGTGGGGTCTTATAGCTCTTAATCAGCTTCTTATATTGCTTAAGAATTTTAGGGGTGTTGTCAGTTGAGCTGTCATCAACAAAAATAATCTCGTCAAACTTTCGTGTCTGATTAAGACTAGAGCGGATGGTTGCTTCGATGTTGGTTTCCTCGTTGAAGCATGGAACGAGTAAAGAGATTTTCATAAAATACCGATTAGCACAAAAAAACCTGCGCAAATAAACGCAGGTTTTATATTTATCTTCAGGCCCATGAGAAGATTTCTTAAAATTGCTCCAGGAGTTATCCCTGGGTGTCTATGCCGATAGACAGATGTGGGCGGCGGCGAAGGTCTTCTCATATAAGTGGTGTTTACATAGATTTATAAGTGGTTGGTGATTAGGTGATTATTTTTATGGAATGATTGATTTAAATGCTTCGAGGGAAGCGGTGTCAGAATTAATTGTCCAGTTGCGATCCGGGCCGTTTTGATTAAACCAGACCCAGCCGGCAATATTAGGGTATTGCTTAATAATCGTTCCTAGTCCTTCTTTGATCCATTCTGCTTTATCTGGCCCAGGGGCAGAGGCAAGTGAAAAAAGATATATTGGTTTATTATACTTTTCCATTTCCTTCATCGATTCATCAAAAACTTGTCTGAAATCTTGCCAAGGATTACCAAAGTTGAAGCCGTCGACGCCGACATAATCAACATAGGCGTCACCAGGGTAATATACGGAGGCAGCATTAGCAGGTATATTTGGTACAGAAACATTGTTTACCGCCCAGGCGAATTTTACATTATCAGCATCTAAGAAAGCATCATGCATTCTTTTCCAAACGGCGATGATTAATGACGGGCTATTAATTGGACGATCATCAAAACCGTAGCCACCCCAAGGATTCCAGTTACCGTTCATCTCATGTAGGGGTGACATAATAATGGGCGCGCCATATTCTTTGGCTTGAGCTGCAAACGTGGCTATATATTCATCTGAGCGGCCGGCGTTAATAGCTTCCAGTGAAGCTGAGTAGGGTTCCCAGAAAATAAGCATGGTTTTTCCGTCTCGTTTTAAACGAAATCCAATCTCACGTGGGAAGGGGTCATTCCAGCCCACGAATACAGTTTGAATATCGACACTCTTGCCCACAAGCCGCTCGAACTCTTCCAAATTCCCGGGATTATTTCCGGCATAAGCTCCCCAAAGCAGAGAGGTAGAAGAGCCCGGGCCTGCGGCCGGTGCAGTTGCAATCTTATCTAGAAAGGCTTCGGCAGACCAGCCGTCAGTGCCTAGGTCATAATTAATTTGCCACCAATTATAGCCGTTGGCGGCGCGCGGTCCGGATACTACTGTTCCTGTAGAATTAAGTCGTTGGGTGCCTAAAATGGATGAGCCAACACCCGCGTTTGAACGGACGTTTAAAGCAGCTGTATTTATACGTACACGATCTTGAGTCTTAAACTTTGTGCCAGCAGGCTGAGCAACTGGCGTTGCTACCGTCAGGCGCAGGTAGGAATCTGCCGACCAGCCGTCGATACCGCTATTATAATTAATCTGCCACCAGTTAAAACCGTTGGCAGATTTTGGGCCGGCAGTGATAACGCCGCTACTATTAATTTTTTGGGCTCCGAGAACGCGCGCGTTCGTGCCCGCATCAGCACGAACGTTGAGTGAAGTGGTGGTAACTGTAACTGTATCGCCAATCTTAAATTTGTCGGCTGCCTGTGCATCAAAAATCGCTTGTGGCAAAGTATGGGCAAAAAATATTATCGCCGCTATAAATACCGGAACGTAGAGGAGCAAGCGGTTAGGCTGGTTGAAATTCTCGGTTTGCATAAGTCGTAGTTACTAAATATAAGAGAGTACGCACAATTAAAATTTGTTTTAAACTGCTGTATTTCACATTAATTTCAGTAAAAAACATTTATTAAGCATATCTAATTCAAAAATTGAGCCTAGGTATTATAGCAAAAAAATGCCCTCATGTAAAGCCTGCCGCGATTACATAAAAAAAGGACGAATTGCCTTAGGGGCATATTCGTCCATAATACTGGGATGTAATCAGTTTGCGCTCTCGACATCGTTTTGATTGAGATAGCGATTATAATTACCAAAGTTAATGTCTAGGACGGCAGGAGAATAGCGGTTATAAACTCTTTTAACATATCCTTCGCGCTCTGGAAAGCCGTCGATTTGATCCTTCTTTTTTAAATCGTTGATTTTTTCTTGAGTGAGACGCACAAGAGCTCCAGCTTGGATTTGATTTTGAAGTTTAGAAATTTCCATATCAGCTTTTTTTAGTGAGTCAGCGGTTGGGCTGTGCTGTTGGGCTCGTCGTCGTTGACTTCGCCGCAGCGGAAAAGGCTGATCACTCTTTCCGCTGCGGCTAAGAATATTTTGAAATGAACATATTTTTAGCTCAGGTATGATAGCATATTTAGACACGAAAGTCTAGAGTGCTGATATCTAGGAAAGAAAAAAGGGGCTACGTAGCCCCTATTTTAAAGGTGTTTTCTTTTTTAATATTTGACGATAAGCAACTGACACCACGGCGATAATGATATATACCGCTAAGCCGCCGAGGAGATGAAAGGTATAATTATCCGGGAAGAACGTTATTTCATCATATTCTGGCAGATTGAACAAGAGATAGAAAGATCTTATAAATTCAAACATCATCTGATTAAAAAGGGGAAACATAAAGATTAGCAGAAACCAGGTTGGAATAAGCTCTAACTCTTCCGAAAAGAATAATTTTCCTTTTTGACCAGAGATAAACATAAACTGAGTGTAGACAATTGGAATGTGGACAATTATTAGACCGGCTAAAGCAAGCTCCGTAAGGCTCTTTTCGCCGTCGGTTAACAAATTTGTGAGACTGACATTTATAATCACAAGCAGAAATACTACAAATGAAATGATGAATAACCATTCATCCCAGTGACGGAAATCATGTTTGGTGGCCATGGTTGTTAAATTTTAAAGGTACTAGACTTATCTTTGTGACTTGTCTACATAATGTTTGATTGCTGTTCTTCGTCAAAACTAATCATCCAACGGATACCAAAACGGTCAGTCAGCATTCCGAAATATGAGCCCCAGAAAGATGGAGACATCGGCAAGTCTTCCTGCCCTCCAGTGGAGAGGGCTTTGTAAAGGCGATCAGCTTCTTTCTTGCTGGAAACGCCAATTGAAAGATGGAAATTATTGCCAACTTTCAATTTGTCGCCCATTCCTTCAATGGCGTCCGTTGCCATTAATATATTGTCTCCAATTCGCAGGGCGATGTGCATGATTTTATCCTTATCCTTTTCCGCAACCTTATCCGCTTCTGGCGTCTCGGAATATCTTTGAATCATTTGAAATTCTCCACCGAAGGCTGATCGATAAAACTCAAAGGCTGCTTCAGCGTTACCATCGAAGTGGAGATATGGGTTGAGCATAATCATATGTTTGATATTTAATTATACCTTTAGACTTTCGTCCAACTTATCGAATGACTCTTCCCAACCATGTTTAGTCATATTTATAATATCTGTGGGAAGCCCCAGGTGCTTTAAAGTCATTTTTGTTTTCTGGCCAATTTCTTCAAAAAGCAAAGTAATATAATATTCATCTAAAGAGCTGCCACCCATTCCGTAGTAGGAAGAAGGAACAATATTTCCCTCTTTATCAGCAAAGCTATCGGTTGCAACAATTTTCTCGAGTGGCACTATTTCTTTGTAGACACCGGTGCTATAAAAATCCTGTCCTTCAGGAGAACGCATCGCGAAGAGATATTTTCCGCCCTCTCGGAAATCAATTTTTGCCTCCGGAGAAGTAAAGTCCTTCGGGCCCCACCACTTTGTTAGTAGTTCCGGGACTGACCAATGTTGCCAGACTAATTTACGCGGCGCTTTAAATATACGCTCGACTTGCAGTTCGGCTAAACCACTCTCGGCAGCTTCTTCAAGCTGGACAATTCCGTGGGTATTACCATCGGGATCAGCAAAATAAGCAACCCAGCCAACTGAGGGTACTTCTATTTTAGGAATCACGGGTTTCCCGCCGGCTTTGATAATCCGGCTCATAGCCTTATCGAGATCGTCTACCCGAATCGTGTTAACAACATTAGGCAAGGCATCGGTCCGCTTCATTATTCCGCCATCGATTCCAGGATTTTTTGGATCACCTGTCATAATCTGCCAGTAGTCGGTATTTCCGAATGGTCGAAATTCCCAGCCAAAGACATTCTTGAAGAACTTCATACTTTCTTCTGGGTTATCGGAAGGGAGTTCAAAATATATTACTCGCTGATGCATATTGATAGTATTTAGTTTATAAAGAAGAAAAAAAGTGCCTATATCATAACATATTTTCTGGCTCGGGTCAAAGGTAATGACTCTTGGTTCGCTTTGGATACGGATTGAAAAATGCCTCAAAATGTGCTATCATATACTCCCTAATTTATAACCATATGAAAGCAATTTGGAACGGGTCATTAAGCTTCGGTCTAATAAATATACCCATCAGAATCTATAGCGCCTCAGAAGAAAGAGCTTTGAAATTCCGCATGCTAGATAAGCACGGGAACTGTCCGATTAGCTATGTCAAAGTCTGTCGCACGAATGGGAAGGCGGTAAAGTATGAAGACATTGTTAAGGGCTATGAGTATCGGCGCGGCGATTTTGTTATTCTCACTGACGAGGAGCTGAAGAAAGCAGCTCCTAAACAATCGAAATTAATTGAAGTTAGCAGCTTTGTCGCTGAAGATGAAATACCGGGAATGATAATTAACAGGCCATACTATATTGAGCCAGATCCGAAGGCGGAAAAAGCATATGTCTTGTTGCGGGAAGCTTTGAAGAAGGCCGATAAGGTCGGTGTGGCGAAATTCATTATTAGACAGAAAGAACACTTGGCCATGATTAAGCCGGAAGGTCGCGCTCTGATGCTCATTACCCTTCGCTTTAAAGATGAAATTCGAGAACCAGAAGACTTGCGCATTCCTGAAGATAGTAAATATTCAGAAAAGGAATTTGATATGGCAGTCATGCTCATCAATCATCTTGAAAACCATTTTAAACTGACAGATTACTCCGATACCTACACTGATGAGGTAAAGAAAATCATTGCGAAGAAAGCTAAGGGGAAACCGATTAAGATTGAAGAGGATGATGAACCGCCGGTAACTGACATGCGCAACTTGATGCAGACTTTGAAATTGAGCTTGGAACAATCGAAGTCAAAAAGCAAGAAATAACTATATGAAATTGCAGGACTATAAGCGCAAACGAAACTTTGCTCAATCGCCCGAACCAAGGGCGCGAAAAAGTAAAGTTAAACGTTTGCGCTTTTATGTCCAAAAACATGAAGCCTCTCATTTACACTACGATTTTCGCCTTGAACTTGAAGGTGTTCTAAAGAGTTGGGCAATTCCGAAGGGGCCATCACTTGATCCGGCGCAGAAAAGACTGGCGGTAATGGTTGAGGATCATCCCCTTGAGTATGGTGAGTTTGAAGGGGATATTCCGGCGGGAAATTATGGAGCTGGCGTTGTTACGGTTTGGGATAAGGGGGTTTATACAGCTCTGGGCACATCTGACGTCAGTAAGGAGGAAGTGGAGTTAAAAAAGGGCTTGAAAAAAGGACATATAAAAATAGTATTGGCCGGCGACAAGTTAAATGGTGGCTTCAATCTTGTGCGACTTAAGGCTGGCGAGAAGAACTGGCTATTAATAAAAGAGAAGGATGAATATGCGTCGAATGAAACAAACATCGTCGCAAAGCTGAAGAAGAAGACAATGCCGAAAGACATTAAACCGATGCTCGCGAAGCGAGTCGATGAGATATTTGATCGTCAAGGTTGGATATTTGAAATCAAGTGGGATGGATATAGAGCTATTGCCGAAGTTGATGCTGGCAAAGTCAAATTATATTCGCGCAATAATTTGGATTTGAAACAACAGTTTCCTCCGATAGTAACGGGATTACAAGCTTTTAAGGGCAGGGCCATATTTGATGGTGAAATCATCGCGATGAAAAATGGCCGCCCAGATTTTCATGCCTTGCAGAATGCCGGTAAGAAAACAAGAATAATGTATGTTGTCTTTGATTTATTATATATAAATGATGAAGATCTTAGACGAAAGCCACTCCGTGATCGAAAAGAGAAATTGAAGAACCTATTTCGGGGTTCGCCGAATATCATGATTGCTGATTATGTCGAGGATGAAGGCAAGAAAGTATTTCAGTCGATAAAAAAGCAGCAGATGGAGGGCGTGATTGCCAAAGACGGCGCCAGCGCCTATCTTGAGGGTGTCCGTTCAAATTCGTGGCTCAAGATAAAGAACATCGAAACTCAGGAAGCAATAATTATCGGCTTTACCGAGCCTAAGGGTGGTCGGAAGTATCTTGGTTCACTCGTTCTCGGTGCCTACGACAGCAATGAGCTAAAATTCATCGGTCATTCCGGGGGCGGCTTTTCCGGGAAAGAAATAAAGGAGCTGTATGATAAATTAGTGAAAGTGAAGACTGGGAATAGTCCGGTGAGAGAAAAAGTACCAATAAATTCGCCTATCACTTGGGTAAAGCCGAAATACGTTTGCACGGTTAGCTTCACTGAGTGGCCTCCCGATGGACGAATGCGGCATCCAGTTTATCTGGGGTTAAGAAGTGATAAGAAAGTAAAGGAAGTAACGAGAGAGCCGGTGGCGTCACAGAAAGAATTGGTGGGAGCGGAGGCGATTGATGTCAAAGTGACAAATAGCGATAAAGTGTTTTGGCCGAAAGAGGGTTACACTAAGCAAGACGTCATCGATTACTATAATTCTGTTGCTGATTATATGCTGCCCTATCTGAAAGACCGCCCGCAGAACATGTATCGTCACCCAAACGGCATCAAAAAGCCCGGCTTCTATCATAAATACATTACAACTTCAGTGCCTGCCTACGTCGCAATGCAGAAAATCTGGTCAGAGCATAATAAGGATGAAATAAACTATCTGCTATGTCAGAACAAGGAAACCTTGTTGTATATGGTAAATCTCGGCTGCATTGAAATCAATCCTTGGAATTCGAAAGTAGAAAATGTTGAAAAGCCAGATTATATGATTATTGATCTTGATCCCGGCAAGAAGAAGTTCGATGATTTAATTGTAGTCGCTAAAGAAGTGAAGCAAGTGTTAGACCTTGCCTGTGCCGACAGCTATATCAAGACCTCGGGGAAGTCAGGCTTACATATTTTCGTTCCTCTGGCGGCAAAATATTCCTACGAGCAAATAAAAGACCTATCCTTATTGATTGTAAAGATTGTAAATGGACGCATCCCTAAGATTACTTCCATTGAACGGACGCCAGCGAAGCGAGGTGGAAAAATATATCTTGATTATCTGCAGAATCGACGCGGTCAAACCATCGCTGCCGCCTACTCACTAAGACCGGTGCCCGGAGCTAGCGTCTCCACTCCTCTTGAATGGAAAGAAGTAAGACGAGGGTTGGATCCAAAGAAGTTTACTATCAAAACAATTCATGCTCGCCTGAAAAAGAAAGGTGATTTGTGGAAGCCGGTACTCGGCAAAGGTATCGATCTGCGTAAATCACTGCAGTGTTTAGAGAAGAACGTGAAAGAAGAGATATAAAAAGCCGTCGTTATTTAATTTAACGACGGCAGAATGATGTGGCGAGCCTTATTTATCAAGACTCTCAATTTTTAACTGTCTCTCGGCATAGATAGCCGGGTTTTTTTGCGCCAAAATATTTAGGGCAATAAGTACCGCATTTTCTTCCGGCCAAGCGGTCATTAGCGGAACATCAGAAGGCATGCGAATAGAGCTCCAAATATCTTCAGGATAATCTTTCATTGTGGCGGGGATAGCAATCACCGGCCAGTTGGTGCGAGCAGCAAGTATTGGTCCCAGCCCATTGCTACGGCCAACCTTTACCAGAATAGCGCCACCATCAGGATATTTAGACATGAGTTCTTCCAGCTTATCAAGGCAAGCTTGAGGAGACTTGTGCCCGGACAGGACAACTGTTTCCAGGTTAACCAATGAATTATAACCAACAGGAATACTTGGGAAAGGATCGCTGTGCGAACCGATCCAGACAACAAGACATTGCTTGGGTATACGGAAATTGTTCACCATCCGGCTTACGATTCCGTATTTCTTTTCTACCTCACCCAGTTCTTCTCCCTGCCGGAACGTTTCCTTGGAAAGTTCTTTCCAGGATTCATCACGTAGGCGCCAGCTGTCATTGTCAATTACATCGGCCACCAGCAGATTGCCATCCATGTCAAAACCGAATTCAATCTTGAAGTCGATTAGGCGCATATTCTGTTGTGCCCAGGCTGATTCCAGAACAAGGAAGGTTAAGCGGGTGAGCCTGATGATTTCATTGACAATATCGGCGCTACCGTAATCTTTCGCGATGCTTTCATCGAAAATCTCATCGCGATCGACGTTCTTCTTTAACGACGCATCAAGGTCCCAGGCCGGTTTCTTCGAATGATATAATTCCCAGTTTCCTTTTAGGTGGTTGAGAATAAAGGGATCTTCTTCTCCTTTGGCGCTATCTACTTCGATACTAATGTCATCGGTGAGAACGAGTTTCCCGCCGGTTGTCTTCAAGAAGAATTCGATTTTAAGGTCGTGAAACCGGTGAGGAGTACCTGTAGCGATAAGGTTTGGGTATCTTTTCAGATAACTGCCTACCGCATAACGGCGGGCAATTACTTCAAGTGGAATCATGCGGCACTTTGGAGCTTTGA
>PHAH01000016.1 GCA_002841655.1 Candidatus Falkowbacteria bacterium HGW-Falkowbacteria-2 | reverse complement strand
CCGACGCAGCAGCTGCTGCTGGCATTGATCTGCAGCTTTCTGGCCATACTCACGCCGGCCAGATGTTTCCATTAAATTTAATTTCTAAGCTAATTTATAGTGGATTTCAGGTTGGTGTACATAGTTTAAACGGCTTCACCATCTCACATACAGGTGGCGCCGGCACATGGGGCCCGCCTTTAAGGCTAGGACGTCGCTCGGAAATCGTTTTATTGAAACTTGAGTTGGCTGAATAAAAAATACTAATATGGATTTATCTAAATTATCGCAAATACTGCAAACTGAACCAAAATTCCGGTTTAAGCAGGCATATCAGGCACTCTACCAGGACCTAGTGGAACGTTGGGCGGACGTAAGTGTTCTTCCTTTGGCTTTGCGTGAAAGGTTGGATGAGGAGTGTCCGCTTGATATCAAATCAGAGTTAAGTGTCAGCAGTAAAAAAACTGAAAAAGCATTAATTACTTTTGATGATGGAGTTTCCGTTGAAACAGTTTTGATGCGACATCGTGATGGCCGAAACACAGTTTGTGTTTCCTCCCAGGCTGGATGTCCTTTGGGATGCGCCTTTTGTGCAACTGGTGCAGCCGGCTTTACCCGCAATTTAAGTGCCGAGGAAATTGTGGAACAATATTTCTTCTGGGCACGTCGATTGAATCACTTAGAGGAGGAAGCTAAAATTGATAATGTTGTGTTCATGGGCATGGGTGAGCCATTTTTAAACTATGATGAGTTTATAAAAGCGGCGAAAACCTTAAATGATCCAGAGAAGTTTAATCTTGGCGCCCGTCGCCTATCAGTTTCAACGGCCGGGATTGTGGAGGGTATAAAAAAATTGGCTGCTGAAAAAATTCAGATGAACTTGGCGGTTTCACTGCACGCCCCACTTGATTCGCTACGTGAACAGTTAATGCCAATTGGTAAGAAATATCCTATTCCAGTATTAATGCGTGCCGTTGATGATTATATCCGTAAAACTGGCCGCCGGGTGATGTTTGAATATGTAATGATTAAAAATATAAACGACGGTGAGGATGATGCAGTGACTCTCATTAACCTGATGAAGAAGCCTTTACACCTCGTTAATCTAATTCCATATAACGCCACTGGTAAATTTCAACCCTCGTCGCCAGCTCGTATTAAGGCATTTAGGGAGAAGCTGGAAGCTGCTGGTGTGGCTGTCACGGAGCGACTTAGTCAGGGAAGGGATATTGATGGTGCTTGTGGGCAGCTCGCTGGAGGCAAAGGAGTGAACAAATAATTTGTTTAAAAAAAGCCGCTATTTTTTAAAACAGCGGTTTTATTATTGTGTTGTTAACTCTTTGATTTTTCGCCGCAAGAAACGGCTAACATGACGATGGCTGCCAACTCCGATGAATTCATCATCTGATGTGGGGCTACTTGAATCACGCGATATAATCCAGGCTTCCTCGGCTTCCAAGTACTGGTATTCACAGACTTTGCGCGGTAAGTCGAAGAATTGACGAATGTCGAGTTGATTATACTTAGACCCTATCCAGGTATACTCTTTATCGTTTGCTCGATATTGTAGTATGGACAGGTAGGGATAATGCTCCTTTGCCATTTTTTTTAGTTCATCAAGGTCTAGCCAAGGCGAAATGTTTGCGAGATAGGCATAAGCTACTTCACGATATGGAATCGTAAAGATGCTGTGGTTGCAAGTAATGCGCTTAAAGGCAGCTTTGGTGGTGTCATTGACTCTTTCACAGTAGATTGCCAGGATATCAATTTCCGAATTGCTGTTTAAGTCAGCAATTTCAGCCGCTATATTTTCCAGTGTCTTATAATAGAATAACTGGTCATTGGTATTACTCGCTTTTATACTCGCGGAGCGTAATGCGTAGGCAAATCGCTTGATGGTAATGTCTTTAAGATAACCTTTTTTCAGAGAGACAATACTTTTAAAGACATCATCAATGTCGATTAATTGTTTCCAGATCTGAAGTGCGACTTTGTTATTATTCAATTTTTGAGTGGCACTCTCGTATAAGTCAGCTAAAGAAAGGCAGCTGATTATTTTTGGTCGCATATACTCGCGATATGACTCAAAATCTGCAAATGCAGGGTTTTCGCTGTCTATATCAAGCAAGACTATTTGTCGACTGTTTATATCCCACAACTCATGCATGTTTGAGGCGGGGTGAAGTTCAAAGCCCGCCTTTAGACAGGCGGCAAGGGCGTATACAATTGTATAATCGCCCGGAAAGTACGCAACTGTCGTTTTCATGATATGTGTGTTTTTGTAATGTTCTGGGCGTATTATAACATTTTTTAAAGTAAATGTCAAAGCTATTTGCATTTTTATAATAGCGCTAATGTTTAGCAATAATAGCCTCTTTAATTCGATTTCAATAGATTAGGAGAAAGGCAAATATTTTGCTATAATACATAAACATTTAT
This sequence comes from Candidatus Falkowbacteria bacterium HGW-Falkowbacteria-2, assembly GCA_002841655.1. Classification (GTDB taxonomy): domain Bacteria; phylum Patescibacteriota; class Patescibacteriia; order Patescibacteriales; family UBA12465. The sequence goes on along the minus strand of PHAH01000016.1, from coordinate 10,000 downwards.
TATTAATTTCTCATTATATGTTCACTTTAAAGTCATTACCATACGCTGCCGAGGCACTCGCGCCCCATATATCCGGCAGAACTATGAATCTTCACCACGGCAAGCATCATCAGGCCTACATTGATAACCTCAATAAGTTAATTGAGGGCACCGCCTATGAAAAGATGGAGCTGGAAGATATTATTAAAGAAACTCACGGCAAGGAAGATTTGGTCTCAATATTTAACAATGCCGGTCAGGTGTATAATCATTTTTTCTTTTGGGAAAGTTTACGACCAGCTCAAGAAACGATAAATGTTCCTGCGGATTTATTGACACAAATTGATCGCGATTTTGGATCATTTGAGAAGATGGCTGAGCAATTTAAGGCGGTCGCCTTATCTCAATTTGGTAGCGGCTGGACTTGGCTGGCTCTCGAGGAGGACAAATTGAAAATAATTAAAGCTCCGAACGGTGAACCGGCTTTTTTGAAGGGAGCCAAGCCCTTGCTTGCTCTCGATGTCTGGGAACATTCATATTATCTTGACTACGAAAATAGAAGAGCGGAATATGTTGACGCCGTCTTAAATCATTTATTTAACTGGGACTTTGCTGCCCGTAACGCTATATCATAATGAGTACAAAAAATCCTTACACTCGAGTCCAACCAAAGACGCGAGAGCCTTATACTATTGTCTATTTAATTAGACACGCCAATCCTGAATATAGCTTAGAGAAGAAACTTGGTGATGCTATGATGCCGCTTTCAAGCGATGGTCGCTTGCAGGCCAAAGCTTTGGCATCTAGATTAAGTCGCTTAAGCATTGATACAGCTTACTCCAGCGCGATTGCTCGTGCTCAGGAGACAGCTGCCTTTTTTGGTAACAAGCAAAAGATCGATATTCATGTTGATCCACGCTTAAACGAGATCAATTGGAAGGATTGGCGTCGCGTTAAGTATTTTAAAACTTCAGAGGAGCGACGAAAGCAGCGTCTTCCGGAGTACAAAGTTCTTGATCGCCAGCTTGATATCATGCAAGCAAAAACACGTCGTATTTTAGCGGATGTATTTGCCAAGCACAAGGGAGAGAGAGTGGCATTATTTTGTCATGGTAATATTATCAAGACATTGCTCACAAGCATTATGAATGCTGATGTGCTCGGTTTCTTGTCGTTTGAGATTTATCAAGGTTCAATTAGCAAGTTAGTAATTGACCGCGATGGCTACGTTAAAATTAGTTTCATTAATGACGCCCATCATCTTCCTGCTTATCCCGAGGAAGATATATTTATCACCCTAAAAGATTAATCATTATATATGCTCAAATATATTAATAAACAAAAAAGATGGCTGCTGTTAGCAGTCATTTTGGTGACTGCGTGGCCGTCTTTACCGGCTAAAGCAGAAACAATTGCTTCACGCTTGTCAGGAAGAATCTTGTTACAAGTGCAAGCCAACGGGGAGGCATGGTATGTTAATCCACTTGATGCTAAGAGATATTTTCTAGGTAGGCCGGCCGATGCCTTTGAGCTTATGCGCCGTCTAGGTCTAGGCATCAGCGAGAGTAATTACCAGATTTTTGCTGCCACCTCTGCGCCAAAGTTTAAGGGCCGCATCCTTTTGCGCGTACAAGCTAATGGCGAAGCGTATTATGTTGATCCTGTTAGCGCTAAACTATCATATCTTGGTAGACCGGCCGACGCTTTTTCTTTGATGCGTAAGAATGGACTCGGTATTACCAATTCCGACTTAAGTCAGATTCCAGTGGCATCTAGCGCGACGACGGTGTCGGTGACGTCTGAGAAAGATTTTAATTGGCGCTTCAACAATCAAGCCGAGGCACTTGATTACTCACTTGATGCTGGCCTTTACGCGGCTTACAGTAGTAGTCCAAAGGTATATACATATTATGTCGGGCAAGAACCGCCGGATGTACGTGAAGCCTTCTATGGTATGTTTCTGAAGTTGAGACCAGAAGACAATCAAACCATGGCAGTCCTTAGGGAATTAAAAAAACAGGCTGCGGCCAGAAGTCTAACATCTGATCAAACAGCCGCCTATGTCATGTCATTTATTCAATACCTCGAATATGACCGTGCAAAATTAGATTCAGGAATAAACATTCCATACTATCCGTTCGAAACTCTGTATCTACAAAAAGGTGTTTGCGCCGACACCACTTTTCTCGCTGTGCTTTGGTTACGTGGTCTTGGTTATGGTGCCGCCATCTTAGATTTCCCGGATAGTAATCACTCAGCCGCTGGCATCGCTTGCCCCCTAGAAGATTCATTAAATGGATCAGGCTACTGCTATATTGAGACAACGAATTACTTTCCGGTTGGCGTTGTCCCGCCCTCTATTACAAATGGTCAGGCAGTAACTGTGGAGAACAATCTCGAAAATCTATTTGATGCTTCAAGACTCGGTAAGATGGAAATCAAGCAAGCGACTACGGGCAAAATCTATCAAGGAGTGAAGGGGGTTAAGGCTGAAGCGGTTGCTATTTCTGGAATGAAGGTTAGTCTTAATGCTTCGTCAGAGAACCTTAAAAATATGGAGGCTGCTCTTAGTCTGTCCTACCAAAAACTGAAGGAACAAGAGGCTATTTTGACCGCCTACAGAGACGGCGGTGATATCCAAGCTTATAATAATGCTGTTCCAGCTTACAATGCAGCCGTCAATGCCTACCAGCTTGAAGCGAATGCTTACGAGCAGGCCGTTTCTACTCATAATCAACTGGTAAACGCCTTTAATACTCGCTATCGTCAGTTTTATCAGCAATAATTGACTATAATTAGCCAATATAAATTGCTTTTTCGGCTTGACATCCCTAAATATATGGGCTATTATTAGGTTTGTTGAGGTTTTCCTCTGGATACGCCTCTTTTTATTAAACAAAATACTAATTAACACGTCACGCCCGCTCAATTTTTCTTGGTTTATATCTAAACAAAGGATATAAATTAAGCGGACGGAAGCCTTGCGTCTATACGCAGGGGACAAAGAAAATCTATGGTAAAACTACCGAGTTTAGAAGAAATGTTAAAAGCCGGCATGCACTTCGGTCACCGCACAAATCGCTGGCACCCGAAGATGAAGCCCTACATTTTTGCTGCAAAGAACGGCATTTATGTAATCGATTTAGAAAAAAGTAATCAGATGCTCGAAGTGGCCTTGAATTTCATGAGCCAGTTGATTAAAGAAGGTAAGTCAATTTTATTCGTTGGCACCAAGAGTCAGGTTAAGGCTCCGATGAAGAAAATGGCCGAAATGACTGGACAACCATACATCGTTGGTAAGTGGCTTGGCGGCTATTTAACTAACTTCACAATTGTGAAGCGCTCAGTTAAAAAATATCAGGACTTAATCGAAAAACGTGAATCTGGTAAATTAGATAAATATACAAAGAAAGAGCGCCTTGATTTTGATCGTGAAATCAAACGTCTCGCTGAACGCGTTGGCGGTTTAACCTCATTAAACAAGATGCCTGACGCGATGTTCGTGTGGGATATCAAGGAAGAAGAAACAGCCGTGGCTGAGGCTCGCAAGAAAAATATTCCGGTAATCGCTATCTGCGATACCAATGTTAATCCGGAAATGGTTACCTATCCGATTCCGGCTAATGATGATGCGACAAAGACTGTAAAATTGATTTTAGAAGTTATCCAGTCAGCTATCATCGACGCAAAAAAAGATCTTAAAAACTAAGAAATAAAATATGGAAATGATCAAGCAGTTAAGAGAAATGACCGGTGCCGGCATGGTTGATTGTAAGAAAGCTTTAGATGAAGCCGGTAACGACCTACAAAAGGCTGTAGAAATTTTACGTAAGAAGGGAATTGCTAAGGCAGCAAAACGCACCGACCGCGAAACCAACGAAGGCGTGGTTAAGATGGGCGTTAATGAGACTGGCGACGAAGGTTATATTTTTGAATTAACCTCCGAAACAGATTTCGTTTCTCGCAATGAAAAATTCCAGTCCTTCGCTGATGAAGCGATGAAGCTGGCTTTATCTGCTCGCCCAGAAACAGCCGAAGCCTTTTTGGCTCTCCCAATGGCAGATAGTACTATCAAAGAAAGCCTAGAAATTTTAAGTGGGACAATCGGTGAAAAGATGGAAATCCGCCGCTTTGGCCGCCTGCAGGGCGCTACTTTAGCTGCCTATTCTCATTTAGGTGGAAAGTTGGGCGTGCTTATCGCTTTAGATAAGCCAGGCAAAGAAGAATTAGCTGTAGAACTTGCTATGCAGATTGCAGCTGCCAATCCTAAATATATTGAATCTTCACAGGTGGATGCTTCTGAACTTGCAAAGGAACGTGAAATCTATCGCGAGCAGTTGCTTAAGGAAGGGAAACCAGAGACCATGGTTGATAAAATTCTTGAGGGCAAGGTTTCTAAATACTATGGTGAAGTTTGCTTGATTGAGCAAGAATTCATTAAAGATGACAAGAAGAAAGTGAAAGACCTCTTGGGGGACACTAAGGTTCTTGGTTTCTTCCGCTTCAGCCTCTAATCCATTGTTGGGTTTTTCGTTCTAGAAAATACTATGAAAATCGTCCAGGTACAATTCTCGCTTTGGGATAAGGTTTACAGTTTTTCACTGCCGGATGAAGTTAAGGCTGGCGTCGGTGATTTTGTAATCGTCGAAACTGAACTAGGACGTGAGCTGGGGAAGCTCGTTGGTTTTAGCACAAGCTCTCCTGAGGAGCATGAATTGAAGCCGGTGATTCGTTTAGCAACCGTTGAGGATGCAAGCTCAGTCTTTAATGAAGAGCGCCGTGAACGAGCCATGGCCATTTGTCAGGAATTAATAGAACGTCATGGACGTCAGATGAAATTAATCGATGCTCGTTTTTCCTATGCCGGTAATCGCCTGACTTTTGCTTTTGTGGCCGAAGGTAGGGTTGATTTCCGCGATTTAGTTAAAGATTTAAATGCAGCTTTCAACTTAAATATTCGTCTTCTGCAGATAGGTTCACGCGATGAAGCTCGCTGTACTGGCGATTGTGGTCCTTGCGGACTTCATCTTTGTTGTCGTAGTTTTGTTCACGATTTTTCTTCAATAACTTCAGAAATGGCGGAGGCTCAGCAAGTGGTGCACCGTGGCAGTGATCGTATTTCCGGTATGTGCGGGCGACTAATGTGCTGTTTAAGCTTTGAATACGAAGGGTATAAGCATCTCGCAACTGAGTTGCCACCCCTTGGTACCAGGATTAAAGTTGAGGGGAGAACCGGCGTTGTTGTTGGCCATCACCTACTAAAGCAAACTCTGGACGTACGGTTTTCATCTGAGAATGAAGGGGAGCGCGATTTCACCATTCAAGTCGATCCTAAGAAGCAGTTGGACAATAATAAATCGCCACGACCTGAGAGGCCGAGACGGCCCGGGCGTCGTCGTTAACCAATATTTCAAAGGCCCCGGTAACGGGGCTTTTTTTGAGCTAAAAATGTGATATAATATAGGTGACTTATTATCTTATTTAACCATTTTAAAACTATGTCCCTAAATGTTGCCATCAATGGATTCGGCCGTATCGGCCGCGCCACTTTTAAGATTATTCTTGATAAGCACCCTGACTTACGGGTTGTTGCTATTAACGATCTAACAGACAATGCCACCTTGGCTCATTTACTGCAGCGAGATTCATGTTATGGGCTATATCAGAAGCAGGTAAAGGGTGATGCCCGGGGTTTAACTGTTGATGGTAAGCATTATGCCATTTTTTCTGAAAAAGACCCCTCTTTATTGCCTTGGAAAGAATTAGGCGTTGATGTTGTTATTGAATGTACTGGTCGCTTCCGCGATAAGGAGAGTGTTTCTGCACATCTTCAGGCAGGCGCTAAAAAGGTAATTATTTCAGCTCCAGCAAAGGGTGCGGGCATTAAAACTATCGTCCTTGGTGTTAATGAAAAAACACTAAAAACTAGCGATGATATTATTTCCAACGCTTCCTGTACCACTAACTGCTTAGCTCCAGCGATGTCCGTATTGAAGGAAAAATTCGGAGTGAAGAAGGCGATGATGACCACGATTCATTCTTATACAGCTGATCAGAATTTAGTTGATGGGCCCCACAAGGATTTACGCCGAGCCCGGGCTGCAGCCTTGAATATGGTGCCAACCACAACTGGCGCTGCCGCTGCGGTCGCTCTAACGATGCCGTCTTTGAAAGACAAGTTTGATGGTCTAGCCGTTCGTGTCCCCACCCCAGTGGCGTCTTTGTGCGATATCGTGCTGGTTACAAGTAAGAATGTGACTGTTGAAAAAGTGAATGCCGCTTTTAAAGCAGCAGCTAAAGGGAAACTAAAAGGCATCCTTGAGGCTTCTGATGAAGAGTTAGTTTCTTCCGATATTATTGGTAATGCAAATAGCTCAGTAATAGATTTAAAGAGCACAAAAGTAGTGGCTGGCGACTTATTGAAAGTAGTTGCCTGGTATGATAATGAGTGGGCATATTCGGCCCGTTTAGCGGCTCTTGCTAGCGTGCTTAAGAAATATATTAAGTAATTTATATAGTGTTAAATCATTTAAATCGAAAACTATGTCATCGACATCAAAACAAAAGCTGACGCCATCTTTCGACCTGATTGCTTCAGCTTGGAAACTTTACAAACGTGGATTCTTCCACTTCATTGGTATGTATCTTTGGGGACTCCTTGGCCTATTGCCGTTAGCGGTGGTAGCCGGCCTTGCCATTTCTCTCTATACCTTTGCTGACTGGCAGACGCCTTTCTTCTATGTTCTCTTCGGTTTCGTGGGTCTCCTGGCATTAGCCTGGGCGATATATTTCACCACTCGCGCCAAAATTGGTTGGCTGATGTTAATTAAGAATGATTTCAAGGGTATCCGTCCAACATTTAATGAGACAAAGCCATATTTTTGGAGATATCTCTGGGCTTCTCTAGTGGTTGGCTTAATCACTTTTGTCTTAATCTTCTTCTTATTGGTCCCAGCCATCTACGTTGCCGTTATCTTCGCCTTTGCGCTCATTGCGATTGTGTTTGAAGATAAACGCACTTTTTCCTCAATTGAAAGAAGTTATGATTTGGTAAAATCATATTGGTGGCCAGTTTTTGGACGCTTCATTCTCATTGGCTTCCTAGCGCTAATCGCTTCTTTTTTCCTCAACATTCCTTTAGCATTCTTGGAGGGCGCATTAAGAGATATTTGGATGGCACTAGTAAATATTTTCTGGGCGTTAACTGGTCCATTTTTCCTTGTTTATAGTTACCAACTTTACCTTGATTTAAAAGCGAAAAATTAACACTGGACGCATTTCCGGTTGAAAGTCATGAATATACCTGTTCACATTACGAATATTGTTAAAGAACTACTGCGCTCCGGGTATACCGCGGAATTCGTGGGTGGTTGTGTTCGTGATCTGTTGATGGCGAAACAACCAAAAGATTGGGACCTAACAACTAATGCCCGTCCAGAGCAGATTTTGGCTGTCTTTGCGGAAGCGAAATACGAAAATGATTTTGGTACCGTTATCATCCCTTGTCGCGACGAGGAGGAGAAGGTTCTCGATGTTGTTGAGATTACAACCTATCGTAGCGAAAAGGGTTATGCCGACTCAAGGCATCCAGATGAGGTCCGTTTTGAAGATGAACTTGATAAGGATTTGGAGCGACGCGACTTCACCGTTAATGCCATGGCACTGCGCCTTGACCCTGATGGTGCATATGAGTTTGATGGAGAGAAGTTCAGTGTTGTCGACTTATTTGGTGGCGTGAAGGATATTAAGAAAAAAGTCATAAGAGCTGTTGGTGAGCCCTCTGATCGCTTCAAGGAGGACGCCCTACGCATGATGCGTGCGATTCGCTTCTGTGCACAGCTTAATTTCGAGCTCGAACCCAAGACACAGCGGGGAATTGTGAAGCTGGCTGGCAGTTTGAAGTTTGTAGCTAAGGAGCGTATTAAAGATGAGTTAATCAAGATCCTTGCCTCTAATCGCGCAGATGAGGGTATAATGGCCCTATATGAGGCTAAACTGTTGCAATATATCATTCCAGAGTTAGAACAGGGCGTTGGTGTTCGCCAAAATCATCATCACATATATCAGGTATTTAAGCATAACCTCTTGTCCTTAAAACATTGTCCAAGTCCCGAATGGCAGGTTCGTTTTGCCGCCTTGTTACATGATGTGGGCAAGCCTAAGAGCAAACGAATCCTGAAAGGGGAGACGACCTTCTATAATCATGAATACATCGGTGCCAAAATGGTTGATCGGATAATGACACGGTTAAAATTCAAGAATGAAGACAGGGAAAGGGTGGTGAATCTGGTCAAAAACCACATGTTCTACTATAATGTCGGTGAGGTTACGGCCGCTTCGGTTAGACGGTTAATTAGCAAGGTTGGCAGGGAAAATCTGAAGGATTTAATTGACTTACGAGTTGCTGATCGTCTGGGCTCTGGCACGCCTAAAGCGATGCCTTATAAGTTAAGACATCTGCAATACATGTTGGAAAAAGTGCAGCATGACCCCGTGTCAGTTAAGATGTTGGCAGTTAATGGAAATGATCTGATGTCAGAGCTATCGCTTCAACCTGGACCGAAAATCGGTGCCATCCTCGACGTCTTATTAGGTGAAGTCCTGGAGGATCCGGAAAGAAATACTAAAGAATATCTGTTACAACGAGCCAAGCTCTTAAGTGAAGATGACCTCGAGTCACTACGTAAACAGGCTCGCGAATCAATTGAGGAAAAGCGTGAGAATGAAGATCAGGACATGCAAAAACGTTTTAAAGTATAAATATTTTAATAGTCCCGGTGGGACAATAAAACATAATATGAAGAAATATAACAAACCCTTCTTAATGCTCGGCCTAATGGCGTTAGTGCTTGCACTATCTGCCTGCGGAACAGCTACGCCTGATGTCAATGATAATGTCGACCTTTTTAATGAAGGCGCGGCTCCAATTACGACCTCGGGTATTGGCTCTACTCCAGAGTCAGATAAAAAACTAAATCTTGGTGATTTCTCAGCAGAGACAGCTCCAAATACAAACAACAATATGACCAACGACGAACAGGCAGAATTTGAAGAGGCCTTATCCTCCAAAGTGTTGCCGCCAGATAAACAGGCTGACTTAGTGTCACAGTATAGCGGCGCGCTGATTAAGACTAATATGGGTGATATTAAGGTTGAGTTCTACAAAGAATCGCCCATGACTGTTAATAACTTCATGCACTTATCTCAGGCTGGTTTCTATAACGGTTCTAAATTCCACCGTGTAATTAAAGACTTCATGGTGCAGGGTGGTGATCCAAACAGCAAGGATGATGATTGGAGTAACGACGGCTTTGGCGGACCAGGATATTATTTCAAGGATGAAATCAATGAACATAAACTTGTAGCCGGCTCTCTCGCTATGGCAAATAGCGGCGCCGGAACCAGTACTAACGGTTCTCAGTTCTTCATCGTTACGGCTAGTGCCACTCCTTGGCTCGACGGTTCACACACCAATTTTGGTCGCGTTACCGTGGGTATGGACGTGGTAAGAAATATTGAAAACGTCAGTGTGAATGGTAATGATCACCCGACCGAAGACATGGTGATAAACAGCATCGAATTAGTAAAATAGATAGCGTTAAAAAACCGGCTTTTGCCGGTTTTTTTTGTTCAAAACTAGATGTAAGTTATTATTAGCTGAAACGAATGATGTTTTGTGCCAGTGGACAAATTGTCTAATTTGTCTATAATAGTATATTGTGACTATCAATTCTATGACTGTATATTTCGATAACGCCGCCACCACTCGTCTTGACCCCCGGGTACTAAAAGCGATGATGCCTTACCTTACCGAACAGTATGGTAATGCCTCCTCAATTCATACCCTTGGTCAAGACAATAATTTGATTCTCGAAAAATGTAGAGCCGCCATCGCCGGTATTTTAAAGGCCGAGACGAGCGGTGTTTTGTTTACAAGTGGAGCCAGCGAATCAAATAATTATATACTTCGCGGGATACTATCAGCTAATAAAGCCAAGGGCAAGCATTTTGTTATTTCCGC
>PHAH01000015.1 GCA_002841655.1 Candidatus Falkowbacteria bacterium HGW-Falkowbacteria-2 | reverse complement strand
TTCAGGCGCTTTATTTTAAATGGGTCGATACCGAAGCGGTCAAACGGGACAGACTGTAAATCTGTTGGCTCACGCCTTCGCAGGTTCGAATCCTGCTCGGCCCACACACACATAGAGACTCCCCTTTAGGGAGTCTTTTGCTAATCATTGACATTTATTCAATATTATGATATTATTAGAGGTTAAAATTGTACGTTGAAAAACAGGTTGGATTTGGTTAATTACTAAGATCGTCAAGGTTGGCGAGTTTAGCAATTAACCCAATCAATAATCTTAAAACTCAAAACAAATGGAAGCAGCAATTAGTAGTATTGTAATCGGATTTGTCATTTTGACAATCGTTTATGTAGAAATGTTCTTACACAGAAAACCTCTAACAGAAAAGGAAATTTCTGACTATCAGGTTACGCTCGACAAAATGAGCATCAAAGCAAAAGTCGACTACAATCTTGATTACAATTTTGATTCTAAGACTCAATTGCTTGAAAGCAGAAGACAAACAAAAGCTATGTATCTCATTCTGGCCGGGCTCTTGATTGTATTCTCCTTTCTCGGGCTGCTATTAACAGACGTTCTTTCCCTGGTAAATATCGGCATCATGTGCACAAGTGCCTTGTTACTTATATGCTACGGAATAATCAAGATTGCTGAATCAAAGAAGTTGGCTGTTGGAATGCTGTTGTTTGTGCTTGTAGCCGGCTCGTTAGCAAAATTTGTCTTTGACTCAATGATGATGTCAGGTAATGTCTACTTCTATTTATGCGGCGCAATTGTTTTGATAAGTATTCTTAGCTTAACGCCAAGGTTTAGAAAGGCTTAAAAAGTTTTCCTGTTTATAAATGCAGCGACTCCCGGGTTGCTGCTTTTTCTTTTCCCTAATTTATCTTTCTCTCAATTTCTGATATAATTTATCCATATGGCCTTAATTGATCCAGACAAGATAGGAATCAGTCTTCTAAAGATCTACGCGGCAGAGCTATTAGCTCTGGCGATTATTGTTACCCTCATTATATTGTTGTAATATGCCGGAACTACCCGAGGTAGAGACCGTGCGACGAGACTTAGAATCCTATCTAGTCGGCGCCATCTTTACCGATTCAAAATTTATCGATTTCAAAAACGTCGCTCCGGAAGCGACTTTTTTAGCTAGATTTTTGAAGAAGGCAAAAGTTCTGGCTTTAAGGCGGAAAGGAAAGCTACTCATCTTTGACCTTGATACGGCAGGGAAGAAAGATAAGCATCTCTTGATACATCTGAAGATGACCGGACAACTAGTCTACGCTATTGGTAAACAAACCAAGGCGGGCGGGCACAGTTTGTCTGAAGTTGATTTAGAAATGGCTGTTGGTGGTGATTTGCCCAACAAGTATACCCGAGCGATCTTTAGTTTTGATTCCGGGGGCAAGCTATATTTCAATGATTTAAGAAAGTTTGGATATATCAAGCTGGTTGCAAGTGAGGAGCTCGAGAAGATCTTGGCTACCAGCTACGGACCCGAACCGATTGAAAGTTCTTTTACCATTGCCTGGCTCACCTCGATCTTAGCGAAGCGCACAGCGCCAGTGAAGGCGGTTATCTTGAATCAAAAGCTCATTGCCGGCCTGGGTAACATTTATGCTGATGAAGCTCTCTTCATGGCCCAAATTAATCCTAGTGTGAAGGCGAACAAACTAAAGGCTGCCCAAATTAAAGCTCTCCATGACGCTATCGTCAAGGTAATTACGCGGGCAATCAAGGAACGAGGGACAACTTTCCGTAATTACGTTGACGCTAAGGGTAAAAAGGGTAATTTTATTAAATATCTGCAAGTCTATCAGCGCCAGAAACAGCCCTGTTTGCGGTGCGGTACGACGATATTAAAGGTGAAAGTGGCGGGTCGTGGCACCCATTATTGCCCATCTTGTCAAAAATAGGAAACTTTAGCCCCAGATTTGACTTTTATCCGTTTTTTCTCTATTGTATATAGGTAATTAAATTTAAAGTAAAGAAAATTCTATGTCCCAGGACAACATGATCAAACTCGAATGTACCGAGTGTAAGACCGTTAACTACTTTTCTCACAAGAATAAGAAGACCTTGAAGGAAAGATTGGAGATGAAGAAGTATTGCAATACTTGCAAAACCCATACCTTACATAAGGAAACAAAATAAACCTTTTGCCTAGCCGCTTTTATGCGGCTCGGTTTTTAAAAGCTTTAGTATAATGGTCGTCAAAATAAGTCGACCACCCATGCAATTATGACTAAAAGCCTAACTAAACCTTTCCTGCTGATCTTAGTTGGACTCGTGCTTCTCGGTTGTTATTTCGTTTTCAGGCCATTCCTCACGGAGATTTTTATCGCGGCCGTACTCGTCACCATCTTCTATCCTCTCTATCTCAAAATTACAAAACTATTGCGGGGCAGACAAAATCTGGCTGCGCTTTTAATGTGTCTAGTTCTCGTTTTACTCATCATTATCCCTACCGTCCGCCTCATTATTTATGCTGGCCAGGAATCAGTGCAGGCATATGAGCAAGCGGTAAATTTCTTTAACCGCCACAGCGTTGACGGTGTGATTCAGCCAAGTATTATTCCTGATAAGTTATTCGGTGCTTTTGATATTTCTAGTTTTGTTAATAACGAAAACTTCAAGAACATGTTCTTGGATGTCTTGAAGCAATCTAGTAATTGGCTCCTTTCCGGCGCAACCACCTTACTTAAAGGTACAACCGATTTCATTGTCTCCTTGTTCATTATTATCATCACGATGTTTTTCTTCTTTGTGGATGGCAAGAACATGCTTAGGAAGGTGATGGTGCTATCTCCGCTTCCCAATGCCTATGATCGGGAAATCTATGAGAAGTTCCGCTCGGTTAGCTACACCACAATTATTTCCACCTTTGTCACGGCCGCCGCTCAAGGTGTGGTTGGGGCAATCGGTTTTGCGATTGTTGGCTTCCCACCATTTCTGGCCGGTATTCTTGTTGCCTTGCTTTCGCTGTTACCATATTTAGGATCCATGATTTTCTATGTCCCCGTTGGCATATACTATCTCATTGTTGGTCAGGTCTGGCAGGGAATCTTTATTCTGCTCTGGGGCGCCATCATCATTGGTAGCATCGATAACATTATCCGCGCCTATATGCTTAAAGGCCGGGCGCAAGTAAACCCCATTTTCATCGTCTTTTCCATCCTTGGCGGTGTTCTGCTCTTCGGCTTCTGGGGCGTAGTCATCGGTCCACTAATTATCGCCATTGCTGTTACCATCCTTCATATCTACGAGCTAGAGTTCTGTGATGAACTTGAAGATGAGGATGAAAGTAATACTCCTTCAGCGCGTAAGGCGAGTAAAAGAGTGAAGGAAGAGCGCCAGGAAGAGAGTGAGGAAGAGAAGAAGCGGCAGCGCGAAATGATGGCAGCACTCAGACGTCCTAAGCTGATAAAATAAGCTTAAATATATGTTAGGAGAAAAGACGCGAAAAAATCTAGAAGATGCCTTAGCGAGCGAATCCATTGCTCGCAATAAGTATGATTATTTTGCTTCAATCGCTCGGAAGGCTGGTTATGTGCAGATTGCCAATATCTTTGAAGAAAGCGCACGCAATGAGAAAGAACACGCCAAGCTCTGGGCAAGACAACTAGAGATGATTAGCGAGAATATTGAGAAGAACTTAGCTGATTCCGTTCGTGGCGAAACCTATGAACATATGGAGATGTATCAGCGCATGGCCGATGAAGCCAGTGCTGAAGGTCATCAGAAAATTGCTTTGATGTTTAGAAACGTCGCTAAAGCCGAAGCCGCTCATGCCGAACGCTTCCGCAAGTTGCTTGAGAATTTTGAGAAGGTAGAGGTGTTTAAAAAGGATCTGTCCGCCCCCTGGAAGTGCAACAATTGCGGATACATCCATGAGGGCACTGAAGCACCGGATAATTGTCCCGCCTGTCATCACCCTCAAGCCTATTTTGAAATCTTTGCTGAAACCTATTAATATCAAATAATATGAGTGATCGTGTAAATAGAAACTACTTCTGTCGCACCTGCGGCAATCTCGTCACCTTCGTTAAAGACGGAGGTGGCAAGCTCATTTGTTGTGGTCATGAGATGGAGATAAAGAAGGAAGGATTTGGCGGGGAGGAATAGAAAAATTTATAGAAAATTATTTAGTGGAATATAAAATAAACTCTTACTTAAAGAGTTTATTTTTATTTTAACGTATCTTCATGCCCATTTTGCTATAGTTAATGCATGAAGAAGTCACTAAAAGAAAAAGCAAATATTTTAAGACGGCAAGGCTACTCTTTCCGAGAAATTAGTTTAAAGCTCAACATATCGAAGAGTACGGCTTCATTGTGGTCTAGAAAGGAAGTTTTAGATAAAAAGGCAGTTCAAAGAATACATCAGTTAGGAGTCGAGGGGAGAAGGAGGGCTGATATAAGCAACAAGAGACGCCGAGAGAATGAGTGGGCCGAGATAGCAAGTAATTGTCAGGTATTACGAGATAATAACTACAATAACGACGACTACAAGCTCTTTATTACCTTACTCTATTGGGCCGAGGGAGCAAAAACAGGAGGTGACTTCAATTTTATAAATTCGGATCCATTGATGATAAAAGTATATCTTACGTTACTAAGAAAGGCTTTCAATATTGATGAGTCAAAGTTTAGTGTTTGTGTTCATCTGCATAACTACCATAACCAAGAAGAGATAGTAGATTTTTGGTCCAAAGTTACATCTATTTGCAAAAAACAGTTTTCTGTATATAATAAGCCACATACGGGACATAATAAGAAAAAGGGCTATAAAGGCTGCTTGTCAATTAGATATAAAGATAGTAAGATACGAAAAGAGATTTTTATTATTATTAAACGTTTTCGAAAATTAGGTAATAATGCGGGATTGGTGTAGTGGCAACACACGACTCTCCAAAAGTTGTGACGGGGGTTCGATTCCCTCATCCCGTGCATTAAAAATAGACCCTAAGGGGTCCTTTTTTATTAAGTCTGTTTCAAATATCTAGAATTTGGTAAAATATAGGTATAAAACAATAGCTAAATTGTTAAATTTCAATTGTATGAAAAAAGTTTGTTTAGCACTTTTTTTAATGCTGTCTCTTGTATCTCTTTCAGCTTGTAGTTCGCCTGCGAGAAGTGAGAAGTACAGAGCGCAGGCTATTACTGACGGACAACCACTTTTTGAACAAACAATGGATATCTCCGTTCAGTATCTAGACCTGCGCCTTAGAACTGATGAGATTTTAACCCAGGCTTCAAGTTATAATGACTATGAAGATTGGGAGGCGGATTTAAATACTATTATCGCCGAGTGGGCGGACTTAGAAAGCAAGGCGACGGAGTTTGAGGAAATGGCAGAAAAGTATACGAAGAATAAGAAGATAGGTTTATTAAATAGTTTTTCGTTGCTGAGTACTGCACAGGCAATTACTACACAAGAAATTAATGACATTTTTGATAAAGCTCCGGCGGGGAAGAAACTAAAAACCTTAGCGGGTCACTTAGGCGTAGATGCTAAACGAGCAGCCCTCATTTTACAGCAAGCGCAGAATCAAGTGCAAGCAGATGCTTGGAATGAGGCGGGGGATACTTTTCAAAAATTAGAAAGCAGCGCAGTGGCTGTAAAAGATACATGTAAGGTTATTGGCTTTGTTGGTGGGATCGCCCTCACTGGCGGGACGGCGGGTTTAGCTGCCGCTGGAACAGCAACAAAAGTTGCCGTAGCTGTTTCAGGGGCAGACTTGGTTTTAGAGGTTACTCAAGATGCTGCCACCATCGCATTGGGAAATAATAATAAGGTCTCTGAATTTGTGGCTGATGCCCGAGTTGTCACTGAGCCGGCTGCTGCGATTTTAGCTATTACTACTATCCCGCAAAATATTGGAACCGGACTTGATAAGTTTAACGCCGCTATGCTCGCCCTCGATCAATTCAATTCCGCCGCTCAAGATGGCAAAGTTGTCGGCATCGCTTTGCCGACTGCTAACGGCGCACCGGCAGCCGAAAAGCCTAAGGGCGCAGCGATGACTGAGGCAGAAATTGATGATTGGCTCGCGGGCCTGGGTCTCAAACGGACTGATAAGAATACTTTTGCTGTGATTGAAGAGGTGAAAGAGCGGATTGAGGAAGTAAAACAATCCCAGGAAAGAATTGCTGAGGCTAGTAGTGAACAGAAGGAAGTGGAAGCTGAAGCTAAACAGCCTGAAGAAGAATTAGTTGATCCAATGTCTATAATTGTAGAAGATGGAGAAAGCGCGCCTGAAGAGGTTGCTCAGGTGAGCAGCTCCGATGGCGTTAAAGTTGCTATCACTAGCCCTGAGGGAACCGAGTTCTATAAGGGGCAGGCGAGAATGTGGAAACTAGATATACAGGGCTATAATCCTGGCCCAGGAGCTTCTAAGGTGTGTCACTGGACCTTTTATCTAAATGGGGAGAAGTATAGAGAAATGCCCGATAATAAGGGTTGTGCTTTCACTAGCACCTTTATAGAAGCGAAAGGCTCTCTTAGAGCTGAAGTTAGAATTGATTTCCTTCAAGGGCGCTCGGTCTTTGAGAATGGCGAATTTGTTGAGTACGTGCAGGATGTAGTTGAGTCATTAAGTATTTCGAGGGAGTATCAGGTAATCTAATATAATTATCAAGAGGAAGATGGATGGTCTTAAAAAAAGCTGCTTCATTCCAAGCAGCTTTTCTGTTTTTACCATTTGATTAATGATTTTAGAGATGATGAGATTTCTTTGGTCCAAATTTCTTTGGCGAAGCCTGGCAATTTGGCAGCAAGCTCGTCTAAGCGTGGCACTTGATTGCGCAATACTTCCTCAAGAATGACATTATGGGTTTTTGCTGCGTCTTGCTCTAAGGCATAGAGCAGGTAGTCCCAAATTTCAATGGCAGTGAAGCATAGTGCTTCATAGCCATTGTCCACTGCCAAGTCTCTCATAATTGCTTTTGCTGATTCGGGGAAGTCTGGCTTATATTCAAGCGCATACTGCAGCAAATACGCGCGCTCGAAGCTAGGGAATACGGCTGGGCCAAGCTGACTATATCGCTTGACGAATGCTTGATATTCCTCCAAGTCACAGTTTGCTGGCTTACTACCATAGCAGATATCCCGCTTGAGTTCACCTTCGCCATGGTCATGCACTAAGAAGGCGCTAATTATTAGTTCCTTATCAAGTGCAGGGAAGAAATAGGGGTTGAGTTTCTCGACAAATATTTTTGCCAAGATTGAGGCTGAGTAACTATGCTGCAAATCATCCTGTCGACGGATGAAGGTATTTTCATATTTACTCCAGCGAACTACGCCGCAAAGGATGGTTTGGGCAGCTAGCCAAACATCGCTCACTCCCTTCCAACTCCGATCAATTCCATTATTTACTTTATCGATTGTTTCCAATGGTTCCTCCTTTTGTTTTGAATGAATATATACCTAAAGCTTAGGGGCCTGGAACTTATTTGTCAATTTGACAATTACCACCTTATTTGTTAATTTATCACTTCAGTATAATAATAGTAATCGATAGATAAATCAGTATTCACCGAACCGTAACAGGTTCATTAACAACCCTTATTATGAAAGAAAAATTGGTTGAATTGTTGTGGGAAAACAACATCATTGGCGTTAACTTTCAGGAGCCGGTCACATTTAAATCCGGTATTCGTTCACCTATTTATTGCGACTTCCGAAAGATCCAGGCTCATTCTGAGCTGCGCTCTCTCGTGGCGACGCTGTTAGCTGAGATGATTGGCCCTGATGTTGATGGCATTATTGGCGTGGCCACCGGAGCACTCTCACACTCATCAATACTCGGTCACATCCTTAATTTACCAATCGGCTATGTCCGGCCCGATTCTAAACCAAAAGATCACGGTTTAAAGAAGCTGATTGAAGGTATGGATGTTTCTGGTCAGAACATTGTTGTAGTTGAAGACCTGGTCTCTACTGCTGGCAGCTTGATTAACAATGCCAAGATTGTAGAGATGCACAATGCCAAAAGAATTGAATTGCTCTCCATTTTTTCCTACGATATGGAAATATCGAAAAGGGAATTACAGGAGGCAGGTTATTCTTTTAAATCTCTTCTCACTATCCACGACCTTATGCCGGTTTTAATGAAGAATCTGTCCGCCGAAGAGTGTATTAGTCTTGAGGACTGGGTAGAAGCACCGGAGAAATGGTTTGATCTTTACAAGCACACCTTCGACCTAGGTTTCCTTACTACTCTCAGGCGCAACTCTCAATCAATCATCTGCATGGGTATTGACCCCGTAGTCGATGCTTTACCATTTGAGTATTCGAAAGACGGAATCGCGGGCGCTGTACAATTCTTCATTGACCTATTGCAGCAGATGAAGGCGCGGGATGTTATGCCTGGTATGTTTAAGCTAAATGATGGCTTCTACGCTAAGTACCCGAGTGGTTATCCGGCTTTGGCTCGTTTGCTCAACTCTCTCACTGAGATTGATACCATGGGTTTCAATTTCTCTTACCCGCCAGTAATTGCTGATGCAAAAAGAGCGGACATAGGTAAAAGTTCTCAAAACTATGCTGAACAGTATCTTGGTAATACTAGGTGGTCGGGGATAACAATTGCTCCCTATATGGGCGAGGATTCGATTATGCCTTTTGCTAAGTTCTGTAATAAGAACAATGCTAAGGGTGTATACATCCTTAATAAAACATCAAATCCAGGATCAAAGGATTTTCAGATGCTAAAAATGGCTGATGGACGGTTCATGTACCAACACGTCACCGACAAGATTATTGAATGGGCCAAAGGACGTCCTGGTGTCGGTGCGGTGGTTGGTGGTAATTCCTTGGAAGAACTGGCTGTCATTATGAAGGCCTACACTGGAAAGAATATTCCATTACTAATTCCAGGTGTTGGCGCTCAAGGCGGCAGCGCTAAAGATGTCGCTAACGTTGCTAGGGAAACAAATTTTGAGCTTTCGCTAATAAGAATCAATTCATCAAGTGGTCTTACTCACCCTTGGTACAAGAAGCCAGGCGATACCATTCCGGCAGCCAATGAGTGCTTCGAACTCTGTATCAATGAGCTCCAAAAGCTCAACGAAGAAGTGGGCTTAACTGAAGCGGTTTTAGTTTAATTTATCCATTAACCGGTGCAATAGCATCGGTTTTTTATTCTGGTTACTTGACATATATCAAAAAAAACATTATGATGATTCGTTAAGCATTTAGTACATTTTTCACAATTAATAACCCAAAACAACAGAATCATGAATTCAAAGAATCAAATCTGGTATTTATTACTTGGTGTAGCGTTTGGACTGGTGGTCTCAAGATCGCTTAAGTTTTACGAAAAATACCAGGACCTCAAAATTGAGCTGGCTGCATCCGATTCACTTGTTGCCCAGAAAAACGATAGCATTCTTCTGCTAACAGAAGCTCTTGCCAAATTCCAACCCGCGGGTGATAGTATCGTCATGGATGGGCGGTGATAAATTAGGTATCAAAATACTCGAAGGAAGTTACGCTTCCTTCTTTTTTATATAAAAAAAGCTGCACAATGAATTGCGCAGCTAGTATCTCAGATTTAATACATCTTTAGCTTGGAAATTTCCTTCCTCTGTTAAAACATACTCTCTTCTCCGTAGACCGGGTCGTCATCATCTAAAAGTTTGAATCCTTCGGTGAGTCTGAACCCAAAATAATCTATGCTTAGAATTTCATCTAAACTGTGATTTCGTTCGTCGAAATCACTACTTCCATCGACGCTGTCGACGAAGTAACGGCCATTTCCTTTTTCATTAAATAATACCATTCGTGTATTGATTTTTTTTTGCTTTCCGCGATATTCTGACGAAAAGTGGCTTTTGTCCGCTCGAAGTTGTCTTCGGCTCGCTTATTTTTAAAGATCTATAGGGTCACTATATCTCGATACTGGTATCCTATCATTTTCGCTAATTTTGTCAAATTTTGCCTTAGTGTGTCCTTTCATACTATACTAATAGCATTATGAAGCAAAAAGAAGCGATTGCCATCCTTGAGGCCGGACATAACGTCTTGCTCACCGGTCCTGCCGGTAGCGGCAAGACTTTTTTATTAAACCAATTCATCGCGTACTTGAAGAAAAAGGGAATTGGCGTGGCCGTCACCGCTTCAACTGGCATTGCCGCGACTCATATTGGTGGCCGGACAATTCATTCTTGGGCGGGCATCGGTATCAAGGATCATTTGAGTTCAAGGGAAATACAGACATTGTCGAAACGTTCATACATGAAGAAACAGTTTGAGAAGACTGAAGTCTTGATTATCGATGAAATCTCCATGCTCCATGCCCATCGTCTGGATATGGTTGACGCTGTTTGCCGAGCGATGAAAAAGAACGCCTTACCTTTTGGTGGTATTCAGGTGGTGATGTCAGGAGACTTTTTTCAGTTGCCGCCAATTACTCCTGGCAGTGATGAGGCCGACTTTGTATACAAGGCCAATGTTTGGCCGGAGATGGATGTTCGCATTTGCTATCTCGAAGAGCAACACCGACAAAATGATGAGAAGATGATACAGATATTAAAGAGTATGCGTGAAGATGCAGTTAGTGATGATATTTTAGGACTGCTGAATGAGCGCCTAAAGGAGAAACCGAAGTTTGGTTTAAGGCCAGTTCGTCTTTTCACTCACAATATTGATGTTGACTCAATCAACAACACTGAATTAGAGAAGATTGAAGCGGAAGAATATGTCTATAGGATGACGGGTGATGGTGAGAAGAAGTTGATGGAGTCACTAAAGAAGAATTGCTTAGCACCAGATACTCTGATTTTGAAGGAGGGAGCTAAGGTGATGTTTGTTAAGAATAAGTTTAAAGATGAAAAAGTTATATATGTGAATGGCACCACCGGGGAGGTTGTTGGTTTTACTGAAGAAAAGTTGCCGCTCGTTCGTCTATTGAATGGAGAAGTAGTGACAGTCGCGCCTGATAGCTGGACGATTGATGATGAGGATAGGATTCTGGCGCGTATTAATCAGATACCACTTCGTCTGGCCTGGGCAATCACCGTTCACAAGAGTCAGGGCATGACGCTTGATGCCGCTGAAATCGATTTAAGTCGCTCTTTCGGTTACGGCATGGGCTATGTGGCACTGTCACGTCTGCGCAGTCTCTCTGGTTTATATTTACTTGGCATCAACGAAAACGCTTATCGCTTAGATCCAGCCGTCGCCGCCTATAATCGTGAATTGATTTTACAATCGGAGCAAGCTCGTGTTGATATCAAGCCAAAAAATAAGCGTCAGCAGGGAACACTGCTCGGACGTTTCAAAAAGATAGTATGAATATACCTTTACCTTTATTAATTATTCTCATTGTTCTCGCTCTCATTAATATCACTGCCTTCATTGTGATGATGATTGATAAAGGCAGGTCGAGGCAGCCAGGTCTAAGGAGGGTATCTGAGGGGCAGATATTCTTCATGGCCTCATTATTTGGTGGACTCGGTGTATATGCCGGTATGATGGCCTTTCGGCATAAGACGAAAAAATGGTATTTTGTTCTCGGTGTCCCCTTATTAATCCTCGAAAACGCCGCTTTGGCCTATTTTCTGTATTTACTGATACTAGAGAGATTTTAAACCAATATTTCCCATATTCGTAAATCTATGTTACGATGATTTGGCTTACAGAGCTTCGCTTAGCCCGTCGCTCATTTTACGCAATTAATTAACAAAATTATCAATTAAATTATGAAGGATTTTAATGGCCCAAGAAAGCCTGGTGGCTTCGGTGGCAGAGGTGGCGATCGAGGCGGCAGACCAAGCGGCGGCGGCTTCGGCGGTAGCAGAGGTGGCGATCGCGGCGGCTTCGGTGGTCGTGGTAGCAGCAGAGGTGAATATGATCGCCCAGAAATGCACAAAGCAATTTGTAGCGACTGTGGAAGTAGTTGTGAAGTTCCTTTCCGTCCCAATGGTACTAAACCAGTATTATGTAGCACATGTTTTGGCGCTCAAAAAGGTGGAAGCGACAGCCGGTCATTCGGTGGCGGACGCGAACGCTCGTTCGATGCTCCTGTGCGCACCATGTTCAAGGCTACTTGCCAGGACTGCGGTGTAACTTGCGAAGTTCCATTTAAGCCGATGTCTGGCAAACCAGTTTTCTGTTCCGATTGTTTCGGTGGTGGCAAGACTGAAAAACGCCCAGAAAGACGTGAAGAAAGATCTAGCGACAAGGGAGTTGATTTAAGCGCCTTAAACGCTAAGCTTGATAAGATTATCACTTTGCTTCAAGGTAATGTCGCACCAGCTGAAAAGTTTGTGATGACTCCTAAAGTTGAAAAAGAAGTTAAGGAAGTAAAAGTTGAAAAAGTTGAGAAGGCCGAAAAGAAAGAAAAGGCTGCTCCAAAAGAAGTGAAGAAGGCGGCTAAGGTTGCTGAACCAAAAAAGGCGAAGATCGTCTTGAAGGTGAAGGAGGCTAAGCCTAAGAAGGCAAAAGCCGTAAAGAAATAAATTAGGAAGATTTATATAAAAAGCGCCCGTAAGGGCGTTTTTTTGTTTAAATTCTTTACTCTTGCTTTTTTTCTTAATCTTAACTATAATCAATTTACTTATAGTTAACTATCTATCAAACTTATGTTTCAAATCAGTGCTAAGACGGACTATGGCTTATTAATAATGCTGGAGTTAGCTCGTCATACCGACCAAGTTGTCCCACTCTCACCGCTCGCTAAACGCCTGAAGGTGTCTTCGCCGTATCTCAGTCAAATTGCTAATCACTTACAAAAGGCCGGATTAATTATTAGTCGTGAAGGATCTGGCGGGGGCTATACTTTAGCTCGACCAGCCTCCAAGATTGAGGTGATGTCGGTATTAGAAGCCTTATCCGGAGAAATGAAAGTACGCTGCACACATAGTGGCGGCGCTTGTCCTCATTTCCGTGATTGTGGACTGAAAAGTGCTTGGCCGATACTTATTGACGACATTAAGCTCAGTTTGAGCAAGCGAACTTTGAGCTCACTTTTAAAACAAACTATATGAATAACGAACTACTAAGGGTAGAAAATTTAGTGGCTGGTGCTGGCGAAAAGATGATTCTTAACGGACTCAGTTTCAGTGTGGCCGAGGGTGAAAGCATTGCTATTATGGGCCCTAACGGATCTGGTAAAAGTACGCTCGCCAATGTCTTAATGGGTCACCCGAACTATGAAATTCATGAGGGCAAGATTATCTTCCGTGGTAAAGATATCACTCATGCTAAGCCGGAAGAACGCGCAGCCGCTGGTCTCTTTTTA
>PHAH01000014.1 GCA_002841655.1 Candidatus Falkowbacteria bacterium HGW-Falkowbacteria-2 | reverse complement strand
AACCGCCGGTGGCGGTGGGCGCTTAAAACGTATTAAGGCGAGGAGAGCGCGTTAACCGAAATATATGGATATATCGGTAATAATCGTTTCTTGGAAGGTAAAAGAAAAGCTGAGAGCAAACTTACTCGCTCTACAGCCTGCTTTAAGCGGATTAGAATCTGAAATTTTTGTCGTAGATAACAATTCAGAGGATGGGAGCGCGGAAATGGTAAAGAAGGAATTCCGCGGTGTGCATTTAATTGCGAATGACAAAAATTTGGGTTTTGCGGCTGCCAACAATCAGGCAATTAAGAAGGCAACTGGTGATTTTATTCTGTTGCTTAATCCTGATATGCGTGTCTTTCCACAAACACTGAGCCGCATGCTCGTCTGGGCAGGAGCGCACCCGCAAGCAGTGGTATCTGGTTGTAAGTTAGTGACAGAAGCGGGAGAATTATTGCCGCATGTTCGCCGCTTTCCAAGATTTAGTGATCAGCTCGCGGTTGTTTTAAAGATTCCACATCTTTTTCCTAATGTGTTAAATCGCTATCTGCAAAAGGACTTTAACTATGAAAACGAGGCTAAGGTCGATTCTATCCGAGGTGCTTTCTTCTTAATCAACCGTCTGTCCTGGAAAAATATTAGTGGTGAAGAAAAACCATATCTTGATGAACGCTATTTCATTTGGTTTGAAGAAGTTGACTTTTGCCGCCAGGTATATAAAAATGGCGGGGAAGTCTGGTATACGCCAGCCGCTGCTTGCGTGGATTACGTCGGCCAGAGCTTTAATCAGGTTGGTGTTAATTTCAAACAAAGATATTTCCAAGATTCGATGGTGGCTTATTTTAAAAAATGGGAATCGGCGGTTCAGACGCGAGTCTTGCAAATTGCTTGGCTCGTCGGACGTTTGCTTGCGAAGATTTTTTCTTGATATGAAAATAGGTATCGTCCTCGTCAACTATAAAGATTATGCGGAAAGATTTTTAGCACCTTGCCTAGAGTCTATTCGTGCTCTTGATTCTGCAATTAAGCCGGATATTTTTATCGTTGATAATGCGAGCACTGTCGAGAGCAAGGTTTATTTACAAGTCGCCGCCCCTGAAGCTAGACTTATTACAAACATAAATAACGACGGTTTTGCGAAGGGTAATAACGATGCGATGCGTGTGATGCTGGAAGAAGGGTACGATTACATTCTGCTCTTGAATATGGACGCCTCACTCGCTCCTAACGCCCTGATGGAATTAGTGGCAGCAGCTGAGAGCAATGAGAAGGCAGGAGCAATTCAGGCGCGTCTGATGCTTGATCCAGAGCGGAAGCTCATAAATAGTGTTGGTAACGCGACTCACTTTCTGGGTTTTGGGTATTGTCTGCGTTATCGCGAAAAATATGATGAGATTTTAGCTGGGCCAGTTGATATTGCCTATCCCTCCGGCGCCTGCGTGCTATTACGTTCGTCTGCTCTTAAAACCATCGGCTTGTTCGATGAAGAATTCTGGATGTATAATGAAGACCAGGACTTAGGCTGGCGTTTGTGGCTCGCGGGGTATTCTTGTATTATGGCGCCCCTGGCTGTTGCCTTTCATCAATATGAATTTAGTCGTTCGCAGAGTAAATACTATTGGATGGAGCGTAATCGTTTAATTGCTGCCTGGAAGAATTATTCTGGCCTATCGTTATTTGTATTTTTTCCAGCCTTGTTGGCGATGGAAATCGGCATGAGCTTTTTTTCGATTCGATCTGGTTGGTTTAAGGAAAAAGTTAAGGCCTGGTCATATCTGCTAAATCCACTTAATTGGGCATATTTACTACAAGCTCGTTTCGACACGCAAGCTTTACGCAAAGTGCCTGATTATGAGATTCTTCCGTTGTTCTCTGGGCGAATTTGGTATCAGGAAATTGATCACCCCTTACTCCGCTTTGTCGCTAATCCAATATTTTCTGCCTATTTCACCGTTGGAAAAATGATAGTCAAAGCGTTTAAGAAATAATATGGACCTATCGATAATCATCGTCAACTATAAGAGCAAAGATAAGCTGGCAAATTGCCTGCGCTCTTTGGCATCGACTGACTTAAGCGGCATTGAATATGAGACTGTTATTGTTGAGAATGCCTCTGGTGATGACTTGTTAGATTTGTTAAACCTATATCCGCAAGTTAGACTTATAAATAGTCCGACAAACATTGGTATGGGTGGTGGTAATAACATTGGCATCCGTGAAACAACGGGCGAATATATTTTAGTCGCTAACCCGGATATTGTTTTCACTCCTGATTCAATTAAAAAGATTTACGAGTATATAAAGGTGACACCCGAGGCGGCAATTGTGGGGCCGAAATTATTGAATCCTGACGGCTCACTGCAATACTCATGTGCTCGTTTCCCAAATTTTTTCTTGCCCGTATTAAGACGCACTCGCCTTGGTCGCTATTTGCCGAGTGTCATCGATCGCTATTTAATGAAATCGACTAGTCATGATGAGATTAAAGCAGTTGACTGGATTATGGGCGCCTGCCTCTTGCTCCGACGGGGAGAATTGTTTATAGACGGTAAATTATTCGATGAGCGTTTTTTCATGTATTTTGAAGATGTTGATGTTTGTCGTCGCGCTCGTGTTGCGGGGAAGAAGACAGTGTATTATGCAGACGCCATTGTGACACACGACCATCAGCGTGATAGTGCCAGGTTGCCCTGGTATAAAGCGATAATAAGTGATAAGCTCGCCAAAGAACACCTTAAGTCTTGGTGGAAATATTTTATGAAATGGGGTTTGCGTAGCGCCCCCGTTTTAAACAATAAACATTATGCAAAAGATTAAGAAAGCAATTTTACCGGTCGCCGGTTTTGGAACTCGCTTCTTGCCCGCCACTAAAGCTCAACCAAAGGAAATGTTGCCAGTTGTTGATAAGCCCGTCATTCAGTATCTAGTAGAAGAGGCGGTAGCTGCTGGTATTGAAGAAATTATTTTCGTTACTGGTCGCGGTAAGCGCGCGATTGAGGATCATTTTGATTATTCATTTGAGTTATCAAAAACCTTGGTTGAAAAAAATAAGCTCGATTTAATTAAGAAAGTGCAAGCTATTGAGAACCTTGCTAAATTTTCTTACGTACGCCAGTCAATTCCATTAGGTGATGGCCATGCTATTAGCTGCGCCGCTCATTTAGTTCGAGATGACGAGCCTGTACTCATCATGTTCGGTGATACTTTGTATGATTCAAAGGTTTCCCCTGCTAAACAAGTAATTGATGTGTTTGAAAAATATGGCGATCCAGTCGTGGGCCTATCACAAGTAGCTGCAGAGGATGTTAATAAATTTGGCGTGATTGATGGGCTTGATTTAGGGGAAGGAAATTTCGAGATTAAGAAATTTGTTGAAAAACCGGCTATTGGCGAAGCGCCTTCTAATCTCGCTGCTGTTGGTATATATGCAATTACCCCTGAAGTCTTTCAGACACTAAGAAAAATGGAGCATGGAAAATCAGGTGAAATCCGTTTAGCCGACGCCTTTGATCTTATGTTAGCTGACGGCCGTCCGCTTTATGGCAAGCAACTCGAAGGCGAATGGCTTGATACTGGTAATAAGTTTAATTTGATTAAAGCGAATATCAAGCTAGGGCTAAAAGACCAAGAAATTGGTGATGATCTTAAAGAATTCTTAAAGGGCATGGTAGGTCAATTCTAAAAAAGTATATCAAAAAGACGCTTTCGTAAGCGTCTTTTTTGTTTTGTGTAATAAAAAAAGCGAGCGTTTTGTGACACTCGCTTTGATTTACTTTGCTAGTTGCTTGACCGCAATCTGGACCGCCGTAGGCAGCATAAGCCATTCATAGGGCAAAACATGCTGTTGAAGTTTGGAGGCTGCAGATTCAAGATCGTCGACACCTGTTAAATATGAGTAGGTGATATCGAGAGGGATCTGGAGTCTCAATTTTAATAGATACTGTCCGGAATCATATTCCTGATTGACCTCATGGATAGTTGGCTCGGTATAAAATAGATCGTTAATTTGCCTTCGACCTCTCGTGACCAGATCTTTGATATCAGCCAATACTTTTTTATGAGGCTCAAGACCATACATCCCTTTGCCGCCACATCTTTCGATGTCAGCGGGGTGAATGTTGTAGACGACAACGTTCTTAAGTGCTGGAATCTTTACTACGCAGCCAACCAGGAAAAGCAGTTGTATCTTTTCCTTGGCCAGGATGCTTGCAAGTTGCTGGTTGAACATTGCTCTTAAATCTTTGCGGTCGAGGGTGATTGCTGGCACTTTACATTCAGCGGCCTTTTCAAGACAGCCGGCTCCTTTCTTCGTGCTAATTAGAAGCTTAACCTTCATTTCGGGGATATTTGCCTTGGCCTTCATGATGGCATAAGCGTCAGTGCCGCTACCAGATGCGATAAGGGCAACCCTGATTTTTTGTCTTCTCATCTCTATGATTGTTTGATTGTTAAATGACTAATTGACGTGTTTACTGTAACTGTAATTTATATACTCCGGCCTCTTCGCCGATTTTGGCGTAGAAGTAGATAATCTGATTGCGTTCATCAAGGGAAAGGCTGCCGATATTGTCGGCTTGCAGTAATGATATCGGAGTTTTGATTTCAAGGTTTAAATTAACAATCTGAATTTGGTTGGCGCTGCTGTATATTAAATAATTCTTGGAACGGTTCCAGGCTAGTCCCGTTAACTCTTCGCTAACGCGAATGAGCAGGTCTTGGCGACCGCTTTCCAGGTCAAGTGAATATATCTCAAAGCCATTATGCCAAATTAAGAACTTGTCGCTTAACCATTGCCAGGAACTTACCGGCTTAATCTGTTTTACAATCGGTTGTTGAGCGTAATCACTTAAAGCATATAGTGACTGCTGGCGCTTGTCATATAAATCGAGATTCGTTTCAGTTTGGCGGAAAATGTAGTCGCCTGCGGGTAAGTCCGAACTAGAGCGCAGAAGGGAGGTATTGGCGTCATATACCCGCAGATAACTTTTATCAGACTCTGTTTCGATTGTGTAGAGCAGTCCGTTACGAACTGTGTAGGCGACATAGGTGCCACCACTTAAAACGGTGCTCGCTACTTTGTCGTCGGTAACAATACAGTTGATGGCTCCTCCGGACTGATAATATATCTTCTTTGATGATTCGTCCCAAAAGAAATTTGAGGCACTGTCGCCCAGAGGGCTTAAATCAAAATTTGTACTTCCACCGTTTAGATTGATGAGCTTGTCGCTAAACAAAATCTGGGTTCCATTTTGTGACCATTGAACCGGCATCGCTCCTTTGTCAGTAAGCGTGCTGCTGGTTTCGGTTTTTAAGTTAATAACCAAGCCATCGCTCGGTAAAACTAGAAAGTTTCTTTTCTCTGGGCCAAATGAGATTTCCTGTGGAGCACAGATAGCAATGTTTGAAGGAGTGGTGCGTCGGAAGAGAATAAAATCTTCAGCAAAGGTCGCCTGTCCGGACTCGATTTTTATTTTTTTCTCAAGTGGCCAGTATCCTTCTTTTTCTAGTCGTAAGGTATATTCTCCGGGAACTAGGTTTTTTATCTTCGTCGGCGTGGTGATTTCATCACGTCCGATATCAAGTAGCCAGGAACGGCGCTGCTTCTCACCATTAAGGAAGATATTAGCGCTGTCGGGCTCACTATCAAGGATGAGCATTCCGGTCCTCTCGATTAATTGACCAAAACGAGGTGGCCAGTTGCGGCGAATGGAATAGCCAGCGGCATACAGCGAAACCAGCACCGTGGTAATCACGAAGATGATAATAAAAAATATGAAGAGGGTGTCGCGAATTTTTTTATTCATAAGGAATTATTCAACGCGCACGATATCAGCGCCAAGTCCGCGGAGGCGTTCTTCAAGTTTTTCGTAGCCGCGGTCGATTTGATAAATATTATCGATTTCCGTGGTTCCCTCGGCAATGAGTCCGGCAATAACAAGAGCAATGCCAGCTCTGATATCGGGGCTAATAAGCCGTTTGCCAATTAGGCAGCAACCACCCTGAATAACAACACGATGAGGATCACACATTGTAATTTTCGCGCCCATTTGGGAAAGCATGTCCGTCCAGATTAAACGGCGATCATAAATCACTTCTTGTACAAGTGCTGTCCCTTGAGCCTGTGTCATTAAAACAACATAGGGGGATTGTAAATCAGTGGGGAAACCAGGGTATTCATGGGTCTTAATATCCTTTGATTTAATTTGATCGGACTTAAGAACCTTCAACCAATTATCACCGGCTTCATATTTCACGCCGATTTTGTCAAAGATATCGAGTAAGCTCTGTAAGTGACGCGGTTCACAGTCCTGAATTGTAACCTCAGCTTTGGCTGCAGCTGCTAGTAATGCAAATGAACCAGCTTCGATGCGGTCAGGAATAATATGACAATCACCGCCACCTAAAGACTCAACTCCTTCAATTGTGATTGTGGGGCTACCGGCACCAGTTATTTTTGCCCCTTGTGAATTTAAGTAGTCAGCGAGAGCTTCAATCTCCGGCTCCATTGCACAGTTGCGTAGGGTCGTGGTTCCAGCGGCTAGACAGGCAGTCATCATTAAGCTCTGAGTACCGGTAACGCTAACAACGCTGAAGAAATAATCGCAAGCCTGAAGTTTTTCGGCGGTGATATGATAGAAGCGTTCACCGTTCTTGACAGTGGCGCCCATCTTTTTGAAGCCCTCAAGGAATAAATCGATCGGACGTCCAGCGGCTCCAATAACGCAGCCGCCCGGATGAGGGAAGCTGACTTCGCCAAAACGGGCAAGCAGTGGGCCGACAAACATCACCGATGTTCGAAACTTATCCGCAATCTTACCGTCCAATTCTGTTTTTGTAACTTCAGATGGATTTAATTCAACCGTATTGCCATCACGCTTAATCTTTACGCCCAGATCAGCGAGTAGTTCCAAAGATTTTTCAACACCGTCGATTAGCGGAAGGTTAGAGAGCCGCATTGTCTCTTTAGATAAAAGACAAGCCGGGAGCATAATTTGTGCGTTGTTTTTCGCACCCCCGACTTTTACTTGACCGCCCAAAGGGCGACCACCTTTAATGATGAATTTTGGCATAGTGGAGTAGTTCAGCTTATTATAATAATCTCATCTTAGACCATTTATTGACTTTTTTCAATGATTTAGATAATATGAATGAGTAAATAGGCGAAAGCCTGATTTTTTCTAATAATTTTGCTAATATTACAAGTATGGCGAGAATCGCAGTGATTGCCACCGGAGGCAAACAATACAAGGTCAAGGAAGGCGAAACCATTAAAGTGGAAAAACTGGATTTGGCTGCCGGAGAAAAGGTTACTTTTGATACGCTTTTAGTGGCAGAAACCGACGGCAGTGCTGTTTCGGTTGGAACCCCTTCATTAGGCGCTAAGGTTAGCGGTGAAGTTTTAAACACTGAAAAGCAGGACAAGGTGACTGTTGTAAAGTATAAGAGCAAGACCCGCTACAAGAAGACCGTTGGTCATCGTCAGCTCATGACTTCTGTTAAGATTTTAAGCATCGCTTAATTTTGAACTCAATTAGTCTATATAGAAAATCCACTTATTCAAGTGGATTTTTTAGTGTCGGTAACCGAGTGGAGCGACCCATGATCGAGACTTTAGTATCTTCCAAAGCCTGCGGAAGGGTTTCACTGCCATGACCAATTTTCTTAAAATCGGCCTTTGCCAGCGTGGATTGAATCTTATCGCTAAAAACAAGGCAAGCCGGAGACCGATAAAAGCAATTAACAAACTGATAAGCATGACATCCTCCTTCGATTTTTATTTACAAATTATTACGATACTTTAAAGCATTGGCTAGGGTCAACTCGTCGGCATATTCCAAATCGGAACCAGCTGGCAGTCCGCGGGCCAGACGCGTAATTTTTAAATCAGGAAATATTTTTTTTAAGTATAAAGCGGTGCTTTCGCCTTCTAGGGTAAAGTTGAGGGCGAGAATCAATTCTTTGACGTTGTTTTTCTTGATAAGTGACCGCAGGGCGTTAATAGGTAACTTCTCGGGGCCGACGTCTTCAATAGTGTTTAGGAGACGGCCTAATAAAAAGTAGCGACCAGAAAACTGCTTGGTATTTTCAATAACCGCCATGTCTTGGCTATTTAAGACAATGCAGAGTAAATCGGTTGAGCGGGAGGCATCAGCACAAAGACTACAAGGATCAGCTTCGCTGTAAGCCCCACACTGGGAGCAACGCTTGGCTTTTAAGGGTAACTCAGCTAAGGCTGTAGCGAGGGCTTGTAGATCCGCTGGTGATTGCTGGAGCAGGTAAAAGACATAGCGTTCAGCTGCTTTCGGGCCGACACTCGGAAATTGCGAAAAACGCCTGATCAGTTCTTGAATGTAATCAGGGTATTTCATTTTAGTTTAAGCCTGGCAGACCGCCCATTTCCTGCATCTTCTTAGCCATCAGGCGTTGAGCACGTTTGATAGCGTCATTAAAACAAGACTTAACAGCTGAAGCCTGAGCATCAGCGCTTAGCTCAGGGTTGAGTGTTAACTCTAGAATTTCTAAGTTACCGTTAAGAGTAAGTTTTACGCCATTTTTCTCTTCAGTCACGGATTCTTGAGCGAGAGCACTCTGCATAGTTTTAGCCTGGCTGCGTAAATCTTTGAATTGTTTAAGTTTGTTGAACATATTTGTTTGATAGAATTAATAATTAATTATTGGCGGGATTATTCTGATGACTCAAGTTGCGGAAACTCGCCGTATTCTCATCGAAGAACAAATCTACTCTGCCAGTCGGTCCGTTGCGGTGCTTGGCGATGTGAACTTCCGCCTTATATCTCTCATCCATTGGTAGGTCGTTGGGATTGTAGGAGCGGTCGGCCGCTTTACGATAGAGGAACATGACGATATCAGCGTCTTGTTCAATAGAGCCAGAGTCGCGAAGATGTGATAGTTTCGGAATAGCAGGGCTGGTTTGTTCAACGGCACGAGAGAGCTGAGCGAGGGCAAGCACGGGAATATTTAATTCACGAGCGATTCCTTTCAAACCACGACTGATTTCGCCTATTTCCTGCACACGATTATCACTATATTTCCCGCGACCTTCCATTAACTGCAAGTAGTCAATGACGATTAAGCCCAAGCCTTTTTCCATTTGTAGACGACGGCATTTAGCTCTAATTTCCATCACCGATAAGGTGCTGGAGTCATCGATGTATATTGGCGCGTCAGCGAGTTCGCCCATGGCTTTGCCGATTTTAGTAAAGTCATTGTCTTCATCCTTATCAGATAAATTTCCAGTTCTCATTTTCCAGAGATTGACGTTAGCTTGAGCGCAAAGCATGCGATCAACTAATTGCTCCTTGCCCATTTCGAGTGAGAAAATGCCGACGCCAGCCTTGTTGCGAATGGCGGCCTGTCGAGCGATATCCAGGGCAAACGAAGTTTTGCCGACACTGGGGCGGGCAGCGAGAATGACAAGATCGGATTTCTGAAGACCAGCGAGCAGGGCATCAAGATCAGTGAAGCCGGTGGAGAGGCCGCGCAATTTGCCGCCACCACGTTTGTGTAGTTCGTCGATACGTTCAAAAGCATCCGTGAGCAAGCTGTCAAGCGGCAAGAAGGCATTCTTGAGGAATTTACGGGAAACGCCGAAGACTTTCTTCTCAGTTTCATCAAGTAAGTCATCAATATCTCTTTCTTCGTCAAAACTAGCGCTAGTGATTTCCGCGGCAGCTTGTTGGAGGCGACGCAGAGTTGCCTTTTTTTGGATGATGCTGGCGTACTGGGCAATATTACCAGCGGTGGCCACCGTGTTAGAGAGCTTGGCCAGGTAGGTACGTCCGCCGATGTCTGAGAGTTGTTTTTTGTCCTCCAGCTTATTGGCGAGGGTGATAATATCAATTGGCTCTTGGCTGTTATATAGCTCTTGGATTGATTCGTATATCTTCTGATTTGCATGACGATAGAAATCCTGAGGCAGGATCATGTCGACAATCTTAATAATGGCATCCTTATCAATTAATAGGCACCCTAAAAGGGACTCTTCAGCTTCGAGGCTGTGAGGAGGTATTTTTTCTAACAAAGTCTTGTCGGTTGCTGTCATGGTTGCCATATATTTAAGCCTTATTTTAGTGCTTATATCTTATCTTATAATCATAAAGCTATCAAGACAGCATTATTAACTATTTATGCACGTTTTATACACGTTTTATCTCCTTATTATTCCCGAAAAAAGAAGTAATTGACAATAAGACGCCGATATTCTAAAGTAGTGTCACTAACAACGGAGGAGACATGAGATCAATAGACGGTTTTTTAAAATCAATTGGCCTAGACAAAGTCAAGGTTGATGAAAATGAGTTGCAGTATCGACTGTTCGAGCCACGAGAAGATTTTGTAGTCGTTGGAAGACTAACAAAGAAAGAACGAAGGTTATACGCTGCTCAAACATGGTGCTATGATAATGCGCAGGTAATGGCCGAAACAAGTGGCAATATCGTTTTCTGTGAAAAAGAAATACAGGAAACAGTTCTCAAAAGTTGTCAAAAAAAGTATGACAATAGGGCTAAGCTTGCGAATCTTGAAGTTATTTGCGCGATGTTTTTAACACTTGTTGTGCATGAACGGCTTAATATCTCGGCGGAGGTGAACTTCTATATCTGCCGAGACTATCTTGTCTGCGTAATCGACAACGAAGAAGATGTTGATAACGAGCAAATGAAAAGTATAATATGGGTGCCAACCATCCTAAACAACTAAGAAAAAAAATCACCTCAAAAAGGTGATTTTATTTTTGGAGCCGCCTGTCGGATTCGAACCCACGACCTGCTGTTTACAAAACAGCTGCTCTAACCAACTGAGCTAAGGCGGCAAAAGGTATTAAGATGTCGAAAGAATCTTATGTGCGCCCAACAGGACTCGAACCTGTGACCTTATCCTTAAAAGGGATCTGCTCTACCAACTGAGCTATGAGCGCGCTTAATCAAATAATAAGCCACTAGGCTTATATTTGATTTGATATTATCAAAAAACTATTTTTTTGACAAGGGTTCAAGCAAATGCGTATAATATCGATAATATGAGTAAAAACCAGCCCACATTTCAGATTAGAGCCCTTGGTTGCAAGGTATCTCAGTATGACGCCGCCGAGCTAAGACGGGAACTAGAGTCTCAGGGGTTTAATATGGGAAATGACAACCCCTCTGTGGTCATTATAAACACTTGCGCCGTCACTAAGGCGGCCATGAAGAAGGATCGGCAATTAGCGCGAAAACTACGAGCCGCCCACCCCGAGGCCTTACTGGTCGTTATGGGTTGCTGGCCGCAGACTAACGAGAAGCTAGCTAAGGCTGAGTTAGCTGATGATTCTATATTATTCTGGGGTGTTGGGCGGATAAGAGAACTAGCGGAGCTAATATGTGAAAAAGTGGGCAAACCCGTTGTGGCTGTTAAATTTGAGAGCGGTTTAGTCGTGAGCTCAGAGCGTTCCCGTTATATCCTCAAAGTCGGTGATGGTTGCAACCAATTCTGTTCCTATTGTCTTATCCCTTTTGCTAGGGGGCGTCTGAAGAGTCGGGAGAGGTCCATTGTGTTAGCGGAGGCAAAGGCCGCGATTGAAGCGGGTTATGATGAAATCGTATTAAGTGGCATTCATCTTGGTTTGTACGGAACAGATTTAGCTGGCAAGTATTTCCTAAAGGACCTACTCATTGAGTTATTACAGCTATCTGCGACAACTCGTTTTCGTTTGAGCTCAATTGAGGTTACTGAAGTTGATGATGACTTAATTTCTCTCATCACTCAAAGTGATGGAAGGATTTGTCGTCACTTACATATATCCCTGCAATCGGGGAGTGATAAAATTTTGTCTGCCATGAAGCGACCATATAATACTGAGTTCTTTTTGGATAGGCTTAAGGCGATAAGGGCGGCAATGCCCGAAATTGGAGTAACCACCGATGTAATTGTCGGCTTTCCCGGAGAGACTGATGATGATTTCAATGATACACTGAGTTTTTTAAAGAAGTGCAACTTCGCCGGTATTCACGTCTTTCCTTTTTCACCGCATGAACAGACAGCGGCCTTTACTCTGGAGGGAAGAGTGGCGCCCAGACAGATTAAGGAAAGGGCGCTGGCTTTAAGAAGAGTATCCGAAGAAGCAGCACAAGTGTATCGTGAAGGTTTATTGAAACGCTTCGCTGGTCAGAAAATGAAATTAGTGTCCGAAAAGAAAGGCGGCGAATTCATTAAAGGGCACTCAGAGTTTTATCCAATTTTTTCATTTCCTAAAAAATTAGCTCCAGGGTTAGAGGCAGGGAAGATGATTGAAGTAGAGGTTAGACATTTAAGCTAACCGCCAAAAAACCCAATAAATATAAGGTGAAATAGTCCGCGAAAGCGGACTTTTTGTATTCTTAGATTCCTGTGGATAAGTGCGCTCCCCACTACCTTGCATTAAAAGGTAGTATGTGCTATATTTAGTACATCATTAAAAAACCATATGCCTAACGAAAACAAAACAAGTCTAGAAAACTCCCGGGCACAAATGCGAAAAGGATTACTTGAGTATTGTATTTTGCTCGTCATTTCTCGTAAGAAAGTATACGCCTCTGATATTATCGCTTCCTTGCGCACAGCCGACCTACTGGTTGTTGAGGGAACGATGTATCCGCTACTTAGTCGCTTAAAGAACGATGGCCTGCTCGACTATCATTGGCAGGAATCAAAGAGTGGACCACCGCGGAAATACTACGAACTGACTAGTCACGGTAAAGCAATGCTTAAACAGCTGGACGGTACCTGGGAAATGCTTCAATCATCAATAAATGCCTTGCGTCTTGCAAGGGCCTAACTATATGAAAAAAACAATCTCAATCAATCTCGGCGGCACTCTCTTCTATGCAGAAGATGATGCATTCGCTCGCCTAGATACGTATCTACGAGAAGTAGAACGTTATTTCAGCGCTAAAGGCGATGATAGCGCCGAAATCTTACGCGATATCGAAACCAGTCTCGCTGAGCACTTCAATGCTGCTGGCGCTGGCGAATTAAAAAGAGCGGTTACTTTACCTGAAGTCGAAGATGCTTTGAAAAACATGGGTACCATCAATGATTTTTCGGAGGAGGAAAAAGCGACGAGTACTTCATCAGAAAAAACGGAAAGTGAAGGACCGCGACGTTTCTATCGTGACGGCGACAATGCTGTCATCGGTGGTGTTTGCGCCGGACTTGGTCACTACTTTGGTATCGACCCAGTTTGGATTCGCTTGTTCTTCGCCTTGTCATTATTCCTCTGGGGCTTTGGCGTCATTATTTACTTCCTAATCTGGATTGCGGCGCCCGAAGCCAAAACGACAGCTGATAAGCTGGCGATGCAGGGCGCGGCCGTTAATCTTTCTTCCCTTACAGCTAAGATGAGAGAGAATATTAATTCGGACAAGATTAAAAATACTGGCAATGCTGCAGCTGATTCTTTTAGTCGCTTCTTCCAGCGCCTATTTGATCTAATTGGTCGGGTATTACGGGGCTTTGGTCCTTTTATACGAGTATTCATTGGAATCATATTCGGACTAACTGCCTTAACCGCTTTCTGTACAATATTCTTAGTCGGCTTAATTGCAACCTTTAATGGTCAGCAA
>PHAH01000013.1 GCA_002841655.1 Candidatus Falkowbacteria bacterium HGW-Falkowbacteria-2 | reverse complement strand
GAGCGGATTAATTGATTGTGGGTAACCAACGACGCCTTCGCTATAAGTACCGCCCACCTTTGGAAATAAGAGGAGATTATTACTATAAAAACGATAGCCTAAAAAAGAAATACTAATTAGTAATAACAAAGTCGAAATTTTTAAAACCATCTTCTCGCGTGGATCAAGTAACTTGGCTAAATGTTTCAATTGTTCACGACGCGGAATGGTAGTCGGGGCAAGAGAATACACTAAATTTTTGTCAGCCCTTGTACGCAGAGACTCACGTGACAATAAACCCTTCTTAAAAGGATTAAATACAATAATACGGGAAATCGCCTTCGCGCTCCCTTTAACAAGTCTATTAATTTTTTGAGTTTTTAATTCCACAGGTGGAAAACGAAACGGGAGAAACGGCTCTTAGGCCAAGAGATTGGCCAATGAAAGGCCGAAGAAGAGCACCGCCAAAACAATAGTGGCAGTGAATAACTTTTTTTCCAGCCCGCGTTTCGTCAGATAAACGCCACCGGAACCGCCAAAGGCGCTTCCGAGGCCTGCGCCGCGATTCTGAAGCAAAATAACTATGATCAAGATGATTGAAACTGCAATTTGCGATATTTTGATCCAGGACATATTTTATTTCTTGAGTCCGGCAACGACTTCAGCCAGAACTTTTTTGTTGTTGACAGCGAGATCAGCTAAGATTTTTCGATCAACAGCAATATTAGCTGCCTTCATAGCACCCATAAAACGGGAATATGAAAAACCGTGCTCGCGTACGAATGCATTAATCTTCATCTGCCATAAAGCACGCATATCGCGCTTCTTTTTACGACGATCACGAAAAGCGTGAGCGCCAGCTTTAGTGCGGGCAGTCTTTGCAAGTTTGATTAAATTTTTTCGGCCCCACTTGTATCCTTTAACCGCCTTCATTAATGTGCGGCGTTTCTTTACATGGGAAGTACCTCTTTTTACTCTGGGCATATTGTAGGAATAGCTTAAAACCGCATCTTATCGATACGGGGTTAAAGTTTTAATGGTTTTTACTAAAGTTGCGTCTGCGCTGATATCTAAACGCTTAGCACGTTTAGTATTACCGGATTCACGAGAATTAAAGTGATCCTGACCGGCTTTTCTCTTTTTTAATTTAGAGGTCGCGGTAAGGCGGAAACGCTTAGCAGTTGCTTGGTGTGTCTTTATTTTCGGCATAAATTTGATAAAAAAACAGGCGATGTCACCTGATGATGAAAATATCCTTATTTCTTATTCATCAACACTATAGTAAATCTTCCACCTT
The DNA here is from genome assembly GCA_002841655.1 of Candidatus Falkowbacteria bacterium HGW-Falkowbacteria-2. Classification (GTDB taxonomy): domain Bacteria; phylum Patescibacteriota; class Patescibacteriia; order Patescibacteriales; family UBA12465. The sequence continues at coordinate 12,605 of PHAH01000013.1, read as the reverse complement.
GATTTGTCAAGGGTTGTTCAACTTCGATATTAAAGTCTGGATTTTGCTTAAGTTTAGTCATAAAACTATCAACAATCTCGCGTGCTTTTTGGGGGTACTGACGTTCACGACCGCGTAAAATCAACTCGATTTTTAGTTTATTCTCCTTCGCCAAGAATTTCTCAGCCTGAGATAAGCGAAAATTGAAATCATGCTCACTAATACGGAAAGAGAGTCTAATAACTTTCGTATCGATTTTCTTTTGAGCGACCTTCTGTCGGTGTAATTTCTTCTCGTGTTCGTATTTTAACTGACCTAAATCAACGATTTTTACGACTGGTGGCTCTGCTTTCGGGTTCACTTCAACCAAATCAAGGTCAAGATCTTTAGCGCGCTCAATTGCCTCCTTTGTGCTAATAACGCCAAAATTATCTCCATTTTCATCAATCAAAAAGACCTCTTCGGCTTTGATCTGAGAGTTGGATTTGAAAAATTTCTTTTCTTTCTGTTCGGTGCGATGAAATTTGATGCGCATGGCGATAATTAGTTATATTTATAGACTATTTATAGCTTAAATTATGGTAAAAGTCAAATAATAAATCGGGGAGTTTGTCTCCGATAATTGTGCTATTTGTTTTATATAGCTTGCGTGACCTTAAAAAGACGCCGGCTATTTGACATTATTGAAACATTGAAACCATAGTGCTAGTTTTAGCCTAGAAATAGTATCATTAACAAAATACCTTGCAAATGGACAAAATTGATAGTAGTTCCGTTGAGTTTATTGTCATTCATCATTCAAACAGAATCCTTGACTGTCCCTTATTCATCAGGTTGCGTCATAAATTTCTGCGGGGATGGGATGATACGGGTTACCATTACATGATTGGTAACGGAATTCTATGCAAAGATGGTGTTGTTTACGAAGGTCGATCAACTGACTATGTCGGAGCCCATTCCTATGGATATAATCAAAAATCTATTGGAATATGCTTAATCGGCAACTTTGATGTAGTAAAACCAACGTACAAGCAATACCGCGCTCTATTAGCCCTATTGGAGAAGCTACAGGTTAAGTATACAATCCCGGCTGTGAAAGTTCTAAATCACAATGAAACTCACAACTGTGAAAAAACCTGTCCAGGGAAACACTTTCCCATAAGTAGGCTTCGCCAATTACTGAGAATGCTGATTGAATAATCGGCATTTTTTATTACTCAAGGAAAAACAAAAACAGCCCAAAAGGGCTGTCTTGTTTATGAGCGGGTAAGGGGAATCGAACCCCTTTCTCAACCATGGCAAGGTTGCATAATAACCATTATACGATACCCGCAAAAACTATATAACTTATATAGCAAATAAAAAGAAGCAAGGCAACCCCCTAAAATTGGGGAAAATATGATTTTGTAAGAAATTCGTGCCGCGGGCGGGAATCGAACCCGCACTGTATCTCTACAACTGGATTTTAAGTCCAGCGCGTCTACCAGTTCCGCCACCGCGGCAAGATAATTGTGGAGATGATGGGAGTTGAACCCATGTCTAATAAGTGACCCTAGATACATTTACAAGAATAGCCTGATTTATTTGTGTCGCCGACGTTCTCAAAAATCAGACAAAAGAAACGTCAGCCACCCCTCATTGTGTCGAAATCATTAGGAGGAGACCGATGATTTCCGAGCCTCGATAATGACACCGGTTGTTGATGCTGAGGCGGCACCAGTCCGATGGCTACGGCTATTTTTTAATTAAGCCATAACGGGAGCGAAACTCGGAACATTCCAAGTAAACGCTCTTGCAGTGTTTTTGACACTTGTTTTTTAGGTTATTTTTACGGTGTAACCAAAACCCGTCATGAATATCTAAGGACAATCTTAATTATCGATACCCGGCATCCCCGGTATCCATAACTATCTGCTGTTGCCCTGTCTTTTTGTTAATGTCCTTATCTGTCTTTCAACATCACGCTTCTTGATTGCCTCACGCTTATCATACTTCTTTTTACCGCGACCTAAGGCAAATTCTAGCTTTACAAAACTGCGTTTAGTATACATTTTCAACGGAACGAGTGTCAAGCCCTTTTCTTGAGTTTTTCCGACTAGGTGCGCTAATTCTTTTTTCGTTAATAATAGCTTGCGTTCTTGGGTAGGATTATAGCCCTCAAGTTGCCCGGCGTAGCTGTAGGCGGAGATATGAGCATTTAGCAACCAGGCCTCTGGTCCGCTTGGCTGATTACGTAAACTGATGTGAGCGCCCTTTAGATTAACGTGTCCCGCTTTAGCAGACTTCGCTTCCTGTCCAGACAATATTAAGCCCGCCTCATAGTTTTCTAGAAGTTCAAAATCAAAACTAGCTCTGCGATTGTGTGCCAGTGTCGGCATAATTCCATTTTTTTAACTTCGATATTACTTCATCATTAAACATCATGTTTTCGAGGTGACGACGGTATTCAGGAGCCGCCATGCGCTTAACCGCTTCCGGATCCTGTGCATACATTTTCTTGTAGGCTTCAAGTTTTTCATCAATTGCTTCTTTTTTTACTTCAACCTTTTCAATAATTCCAACCTCGCGAATAATGAGGGCGGTCTTAATGCGCTTTACCGCATTTGGTAAAAGGTCTAATCGTAATTCTTCTTTCGTTTTATTGATATGCTTTAAATAATCTTCAAAGTTTCCACCCTGACTAACGACGTTACGCTCTAACTCTTGCATCATGCTGTCGGATTCACCGGCGATGAGAGTGTCGGGGATATCCCCAAACTTTGCCTTATCAGCAATCGCCTCTAACATTTTTAATTCCGACTTAATGTCAGCCTGCCTTTCACGATCAGCGGAAATATTTTTCTTAATTGCATCTTTCAAATCATCAACACCTTTAAAGTGCATTTCTTTTGCAAGCTCTTCATCAAGAGCAGGGAGCTCCCGCTTGTAGACAGCGGTTGCCTTTACTTCAAACTCGACCATCTTACCAGCAAGGTGAGCCTGATGGTGAGTGGCTGGATATTGTAATTTGAATTCTCTCTTTTCATCCTTTTTAATGCCAACAACCTTATCATCAAATCCAGGAACCATGTATTCTTTGCCTAGCATGACGGTTACATCCTTAGCCTGTCCACCTTCAACCGGAACCTTATCTAAACTGATGTTAATATTTAACATCAACTTATCACCTAATTGCGCTGGCTCATCAGTGAGGGTTTCTTTGGCGCGCATTTCTATAATCTCTTTCAATGTCTTTTCAATATCCTCATCGGTAACAACCACTGCTTCACGCTTAATCTTAAGATCTTTGTATTCTCCTAAAGCGACGGTCGGAAGAAGAGAAATAGTTACTTTATACTCAAGCGGGTTGCCAGGTGCTAGCTTGGTAATTTCAACATTAGGCTGTCCAACGGGTTGTCTGCCAGCTAATTCCTTAGCAAAAATATCATCAATTGTTTTGCGAATAGCGATGTGAGCCGCTTCCTCTAAAATGCTAATTTCACCCACTTTTTGCTTTAAAATATCATAGGGAACTTTTCCGGCGCGGAAGCCTTCAATCTTCACATGTTCGGAAATGTGCTGAGCGCCTTTTTCAATATATGGCTGAAATTCGTCCAATTCTAAGACTACAGCTAACTCCACAGCGGATTTTTCTAAATCTTTTTTTGTTACTTTCATATTCTTATTACAATTAGAAGCGAGCTTTTCGGGCTCGCTGATTTCTTTCTTTATTCATTATATCTTAGCATTTTTTTAGGAAAAAGCAAGTTTGATAATAACGCCGAAATATGATATGATTGAAAAAATTTAACGTTCTTAAAAAAGGAGGTCACAATGTCACAAAGCATTTACAACATTACGATTCGTGAGTTCAACAAGCTGGCCAAAGAAAACAAACCCTTCTCTGCAGGAATGGTCCGTGAAGAGACGATTCGCCACGGAGGCATATCCAGAGTTGCCCCATGTGTTACCATTAAAGACTATTTTCAAGAGAAATTGGAGAAAGGTTTTCTTACTCACGTCGGAGAGGGGATGTATCTACCCACCAAAAAAATGCAACTAGCATTATCAACATCACCCGCTTTGATTGAACATGGTTTTGACGTCGAGACAGTTGATTTGTTAGATGACTTTAAAATGTTGCTCGATTCTGATTCTATGGACGAGTTTGAAATTCGTAAAATTATCAGCAATCGTGAAAAAAGAGAAGCAGGTGTCCTTTAACCCTCAAAAGCGTCCTCTCCGGATGCTTTTTAAATTAAAAGCGCTTACCTTTTTAGATAAGCGCGAATTTCATTTAAGAGCTTCGAGGAATGTATTCAAAGCGCTTTTTTCTTTTTCCGTCATCCCGATTTCGGTGAGAGACATCATTTCTAATATCACCTTAAGAGCTTCAATCCAGCTACCTTTAAATATTACGTCACCATCATACCAACCCACACATATTATCGCTTGATCTCCAGCTAGAAAGCTAATCGCTGCCATCAATTTCTTCCTCTGTTCAGGAGTGTGGTGACTAAAGTATGCTTCTGGAAATAGATGAACTACTCCCCTAAAGATTGCTTCAGGACCGAGCCCTTCCTTGTCGACTAACGTCAGTCGTGGTAATTTCTTCAAAATAGAATTGAAGATTATTATTCTTTCGGTAACATCGGCATCTGCCCTAATAATTTTTGCGACGAGTCTTTCTGCCGCTTTCACTATATCAGTATGATGTGTTTTCATCTTATATTGGTTTAGGTAAAGAACTACGTTGATTTTAATACATACTAAGCTATATGAAGTTATTTGTAAAGATAAAAAAACACCCCCAGAAGGGGGTGTTTTTGTTTCTAACATATTCTAGAGTAGGAGGCCCACAATGAGGAGGGCAACGATGTTTAACACCTTGATCATCGGATTAATGGCTGGGCCAGCGGTGTCTTTATAGGGATCACCGACGGTGTCACCAGTAACGGCCGCTTTATGAGCATCTGAACCCTTGCCGCCGAAGTGACCAAGCTCAATATACTTCTTAGCATTGTCCCAAGCACCACCACCGGAAGTCATGGAAACAGCGACGAAGACACCAGTGATGATGGAGCCAACAAGAACGCCACCCAAAGCCTCAATACCGTGTGAACCGAAGCCAAAACCAACAGCAATCGGTACAACAATCGGAATAGCAGCTGGGATAATCATTTCTTTTAAGGCCGCCTTAGTTACGATATCAACAGTGCGACCATAATCAGGTTTTTCTGTTCCTGCCATGATGCCAAGCTTCTCTTTAAACTGAGCACGAACGTCATCCACAACTGCACCAGCAGCACGTCCCACAGCTTTCATGGTTAATGCGCCAAAGTAGTATGGCAGCAAACCACCAATGAAGAGACCAGCTAAGACGTAAGGGTTATCAATCATGAAGGTAAACCCTTCTGGTAAGGAATGAGTGAAGTCAGCAAAGAGCACGAGGGCTGCTAAAGCAGCAGAACCAATCGCATAGCCTTTAGTAACGGCTTTAGTAGTATTACCAACAGCATCTAGTGGATCAGTGATGTTACGCACATCTTCACCGAGCTCAGCCATTTCAGCGATACCACCGGCATTATCAGTAATTGGACCATAGGCGTCGATAGTGACGATGATGCCAGCCATTGATAACATAGCAACCGCAGCGACGGCAACTCCATATAAACCAACCAGTGAGTAGGCACCGATAATAGCAGCAACGATTACGAGAATCGGCAAGGCGGTGGATTGCATGGAAACAGCAAGACCAGCAATAACATTGGTGCCGTGTCCGGTACGGGAAGCTTCAGCGATGCTCTTTACCGGAGCAAACTTAGTAGAAGTGTAGTACTCAGTAATAACAACTAAAGCAGCGGTCACCACGAGACCGATAAGACTGGCAAAATAAATATTTAAAGCCAAGGTAGAATCTTCGATAAAAATCATTGTTAAAGGATAGAAAGCAATTGCAGAGAGAACACCAGAAGCAATCAAGCCTTTATACAGCGCGCGCATGATATTTTTCTTCTTACCTAAACGAATAAAGAAGATACCAATGATTGAAGCAATAATAGAAGCTCCACCTAACACTAAAGGATAGATAACAATGTCAGTATTTCCAGGGAAAATAAGGGAGCCAAGAACCATGGCTGCAATAGAAGTAACAGCGTAAGTTTCAAATAAATCAGCAGCCATACCAGCACAATCACCGACATTATCACCGACATTGTCAGCAATAACAGCTGGATTGCGAGGATCATCTTCTGGAATACTAGCTTCAACCTTGCCAACGAGGTCAGCACCGACATCAGCGGCCTTAGTATAAATACCGCCACCTAAACGTGCAAAGATCGAAACGAGAGAACCACCAAAAGCAAAGCCGATTAAGGCATGAAGATCGCCAGTAAGCATGTAAAAACCAGCGGTGCCGAGTAAGGCGAGTCCGACGACAAGCATACCGGTAACGCTGCCGCCTCTGACGGCGACATTCAGTGCTTTTTGCATGCCACCACGGGCAGCTTCAGTAGTGCGGACATTAGCGCGAACACTGACAAACATGCCGATGTAGCCGGTGAGGGCCGAGAAAATTGCGCCCACCAAGAAGGCGACAGCAGTCAACCAGCCAAGGGACGGAATCAATCCGAGCACGATGAATAAAATAACTGCCACAATCGCAACGGTGCGATATTGGCGATTCAAGAAAGCGCGCGCTCCATCTTGGATGGCGGAAGCGATTTCTTTCATCCTGTCATTGCCCGCAGGCAAACGGAGGACGGCAGCGACAGCGATTAAACCGTAGACGATAGCGGCTAAAGCACTGCCGATGATCAAGAGATTGGTCATCATAATGATATTATTAATTTAATATATACTTATTCCTCCTTATTATCTTCGGCTGGAGCCTCCTCTTCGGTGTTGATATCAGCTACGATGATGTCCTCACTTTCACTATCAGCAACCTTTTTTTCACCCTCAGCTTCAATGATGTCGATTTTCCAAGTAGTAAGGTGAGCAGCTAGACGAACGTTCTGTCCACTCTTGCCGATGGCTAATGATAACTTATCAGAAGCAACTTTGACGATAGCCTTGTGGTCAGCTTCATCAAGTTCGATGCTAGAAATTTTAGCTGGAGACAGGGCATTAGCGATAAACTTAGCAGGATCCTCGTCATATTCGATGATATCAACCTTTTCACCGCCTAGTTCAGAAATAATTGTCTGGATACGAGCACCACGTTGTCCTACACAGGAGCCAACTGGATCAACATTTTCTGCCTCTGTGTAAATCGCCACTTTGGAGCGGGAACCAGCTTCACGAGCAACTGCTTTGATTTCAACTAAGCCGTTCGCAATTTCTGGAATCTCTAAATAGAAAATCTTTTTCAATATTTCTTCGCTTCTTCGGGAAAGAATAATTTCCGGACCCTTGTGGCCTTCGCGTACTTCTTTGATATACACCTTGACCCGTTCGCCCGGGCGATAGAATTCATTAAAAATCTGTTCTTCTGGAGGCAAAATACCAATCGCTTTACCAAGATCAACAAATACTAAGCGACCTTCATGTCTTTGCACAACGCCACCAACCACTTCTTTTTCTTTATCCTTAAATTCATTAAGAACCATATCGCGCTCCATTTCACGGAGCTTTTGAATAATAACCTGTTTAGCAGTCTGAGCGGCCATTCGTCCATATGATTCCGGAATCGGTAGTTCAGTCATAATTTCATCACCTACCTTGGCATCGTGTTTAAAGATAACAGCAGCCTTAATCTGAATATCAGTTTTCGGATTGAACTTTCTCTCCTTCTCTTCATCATCACCTGCAGCTACATCGCGTTTCTCTTCCTTCTCATCGCGTCGGTAATCAGGATCATTGAGACGACGAATCATTTCCTCCTCTTCTTCAGCTGGCAGGTTTTCGACAACGGTTTTAACATCATATATTTCCGATTTGGCAGTCACCGGATCAAAAACGACCTTAATATTCTGATTCTTTTCGCCGTAATCTTTACGATAGGCAGCCGCAAGCGCCAATTCAATCGTATTGACGACCGCTTGGTAATCTAGGTTTTTTTCTTCGCACACCTGCTTGATGGCGTTAGTTAAATCAGACATAATTTTAAACCATCATTGCCCAATTGAGGGTAATAGATGGTAATTTAATAACTACTTAAAGAAAAAGCCAATTGTATTCAACAATTAGCTTTCTAATAGACAATATAGCAAATGTTTTGGGTTTTGTCAAAGCAATTTGGAGGTTAGGGGAGTAATGGATTATTGCCCACCGCCCCCGCCAAATGTCTCATAACGAAGTAAGTAATACTCCAGGCAGCTAAGATAATCAGCAAGCCAATTACCGCCTGAGTTATTTGCCTAATCGCTGTTCTGGCTGTTTCCTCATTGCCCGCCGCGGTCATATACTTAAACCCAGCGATTATTAGTATTATCACAAAGATAATGCCAACCAGCGTTAACACCGAGATAATTATGCGCGACACGGTGTATCTAATATCTGAGGGCTCCTCAGAACCGAAAGCAGATTGGATATCGCCACCCTCACTAAAGCCGACCTGGCTGTTAAGCAAAGATTCATCTGCTAACGCCGGTTGAATCGGTAGCAACAAGTTCGCCTGGAAAAAAGAGATTGCGATTAGTAAATAGAGTGACAATTTTCTTTTCATATTAGATGCGCATTAATTTAATGATATGGTATAATCATTATATAAAAACTTCCCAGAAATAACAAGAAATTATGAGCTTGCAACGTAAAATATTCCATAACACCCTAATTCAGATAGCGGGCAAAGTGGCTTCAACTGGCCTTAATCTTTTTGCGTTTGCCTTAATGACGAGAGAGTTAGGGCAAGCTGGTTTCGGTGAATATACTACGGCCATCACCTTTTTGTCTTTTTTTGCTATTATCGCTGACCTCGGTCTAACCTTAGTGACTGCTCAGATGATTAGTAGCGAGCCAGAGAAAGAAGAAAAAATTCTCGGAAACTTATTTGGTTTACGCTTAGTATCCGCGCTGGTATTTATCGGCTTAGCTCCGATAATAGTCTTATTCTTTGATTATAGCTCCGGAATTAAGATGGGTGTCCTGTTGGCAGCCGCCTCCTTTATCTTTACCGCCCTAAATCAAATCATGGTTGGTCTATTTCAAAACCGCTTAAAAATGGATCGGGTAGCTTGGGCGGAAACGTTAAGCCGTTTCGTATTGATTACTGGTGTTATTTTATCTGTGGTCTTTGACTGGGGCTTAGCCGGCATCTTAATCACCACTTCCGCCGCCAGTCTGGCCAGCTTCCTGCTACACTTTTACTTCGCCCGTCAGTTTGCCCGCATCAGCCCCCTATTTGAAAGCGCTTGGTGGCGCAAAATTATTACTCTATCTTGGCCCCTAGCAATTACCATCGCCTTCAATCTTATCTACCTTCGGGCGGACACTCTTATCTTGTCTCTTATTAAAGGTCAGGAAGAAGTCGGGCTCTATGGTGCCGCCTACAAGATAATTGATGTCTTAAGTTCTTTGCCCTTCATGTTTGCCGGAATAATCTTGCCTTTGCTAGTCACTGCGTGGCAATTGAGGGACAATGAGCGCTTTAGTAAGGTCTTACAGAAGTCATTTGACGCCATGGCCATCGCCGCCCTGCCCGTTGTGGTGGGCGCTCAGTTCTTGGCTGACGAAATTATAGTTCTCATTGCCGGACCTGAATTTATAGAAGCTGGCGCCATCTTGAGAGTCCTGATTTTAGCGGTTGCTGCCATTTTCTTGGGTAATATGGCGGCTCATGCTATTATTGCGGTTAAAGCCCAGAAGAAAGTAATCGGCATTTACGTATTTACCGGCATAACCTCCCTGATTGCTTATCTTTATTTAATTCCTCGTTATTCCTATTTTGGTGCGGCGGCGGTGACGGTTTATAGTGAAAGTGCTATCGCTGTCCTTACCGGCATCTTCCTGTACCGTCATTTGAAGCTTAGCTTAAAATTAACAGGCCTAGTAAAGGCTGTAATCGCTTCAGCCATAATGGGTGCCATGCTCTGGTTTTGGCCAAGCGCTTATGCAAGCACTATCCTGGGTCTACTGGCAACGCTGACTCTAGCCGCTATTGTCTACGTCGTCTCCCTATTTATACTACGCGCCTTTACGAAGAGTGATTTGGAATTAATAATGAAACAGAAATAATTATATGAAAAAAATCGAAACGCCACACGGCGACATAAAGATACTCCATGAGGATGACGATATCTTAATTATCGACAAACCGTCAGGATTGGTAGTACACGAAGGAGATACAACTACCGAACCAACGCTCGCCGATTATCTACTCAAAACCTATCCCGACCTTGCTGGAGTGGGTGAAGATGAGCTCCGTCCCGGAATTGTTCATCGTCTTGATCGGGAAGCCAGCGGTTTAATGGTAATAGCGAGAAATAATGCTTCCTTCGAACATCTCAAGAAGCAGTTTAAAAAGAGAACTATCAAAAAAGAATACATTGCCCTGGCTTTTGGAAAGGTAATAAAGGATGAAGGTAAAATACTGTTCCCCATTGTCCGTTCGCGCGCTGGATTTAAAATGGCTGCCCTACCGATGAGCGCCGATAAGATTGAAGAGTCTAAAAAAGGAAGGCTTTCCAATCGTGATAAAGGCGTTATCGAGGCCTATGAGAAATCTCGTGAAGCCATAACCGAATTCGAAGTAGAAAAAAAGTGGAACCACATAACATTACTGAAAGTAAAAATAAAGACTGGCCGCACCCATCAAATAAGAGTCCACTTTGCCGCCTACGGACACCCTCTAGTTGGCGATGATATATATGGGACCCCCAAAACCAAGGCGCGCAACAAAAAAATCAATCTCGGACGCATCTTCCTTCACGCTCACCGTCTCAGTTTCACCAACTTAAACAAAGAAAAACTTGAGTTTGTTTCCGAGCTGCCAAATAATCTCGCGACCTATCTCAATCAACAAAAATAACTTTGACAGCGGAGCAGTAATTTCCTATAATAACGTAATAAAGATAATAATTATTAATAAACAATATGAGTAAAATGTTCAAGCGTTTTTTTCAAAATAAGAGAGCTATCGGCACTGGCTTGATTGTGCTCGCAGTCGTTGTCGCAGCTGCTGTCTTCCTTTTTGGTCCTTGGAGTAAAGGTAACCTGAGCATCGAAGAGGCCAGCACAAAGTCTGAGTCGTTTATTAATGATTTTTTGATGCCTAGCGGAAGCAAGGCAACAGTGTCTGAGGTAACTGAGGAATATGGTTTATATAAAATGATCATCGACATTGGCTCAGAAAGCCCAGTTGAATCTTATGTCACTAAAGATGGTCGTCTTTTCTTCCCACAAGCTATCGACATGGATGAAATGATTGGCGAACAATCACCAACAGACGGCACCCCCGCCGCTAGCGCTGCCGCTGATTTAAACATCCCTAAGAACGACAAGCCGGTTGTTGAGCTCTTCGTTATGAGCTATTGCCCATACGGTACTCAGATCGAAAAGGGCATGTTACCAGTTCTTGAAACTCTAGGAGACAAAATTGATTTTAAGTTGAAGTTTGTTGATTACATCATGCACGACAAAGAAGAAATTGACGAAAATCTTGTTCAATATTGCATTCAGAAAGAACAACCAAAGCAACTTGTAAGCTATTTACAGTGCTTCCTTGCTGACGGCGATACTGATGGCTGTTTAAGCGTTAAAGGAATGGATAAGGGCAAGGTTGAAAGCTGCGTCGCCGCTACTGATAAGAAATTCAGCATCTCTGATAACTATACAAAAAAGGTTGATTACCGTGGACAGTTCCCAGGTTTCAATGTAGATAAAGAAGATAATGAAAAGTATGGCGTCGGCGGTTCACCAACTTTAGTTATAAACGGTCTTGATGTTTCTAGCGGCCGTGATTCCGCAACTTTACTGGCTACTATCTGCTCCGCTTTTGAAGAGGCGCCAGCTGAATGCGAGGCTCAGTTAAACTCACAGTCACCAACTCCTGGTTTCGGCTTTGACTACAACGCCGCTTCCACTGATGCTTCCTGCAACTAAGACATCCGTTCAATATAAAAAAGGCTATCTGTGCGATAGCCTTTTTTGATATATAAATTGTATATCTATCTCCCGCGCCAATGTTTAGCGGCTAAGATTCTTCGTACCGCCAAGATATAGGCAGACTGTCTCATGCTAATACCTTCTTTTTCTTTATATACACTTAGCATTCGTTGCCAGTTGCCTCTCATCTTCTTCTCTAACAAATTGCGTAAGTATTCTTCATCAAGGATTTGGCCTGTGCGATTCTGAGCCCACTCGAAGTAGCTAACGATAACGCCACCAGAGTTTGCTAAGATATCGGGAACAATCACCACACCTGCCTTATCTAAAATATTATCTGCAGTTAAATCAATCGGTCCGTTAGCCAATTCAATAATATATTTCGCTTTTATATTGTTCGCATTAGCTTGAGTGATTTGATTCTCTAAAGCAGCTAAAATTAAAATATCAACATCAAGCTCAAGTAACTGTTCGTTACTAATAGCCTCACCTGGCTGAAAACCTTCAACGGCGTTGCCTTGAGCTTTAAAGGTGCTCAATTTAGAAACATCCAGACCCTCAGTACTATAAACGCCGCCACGACTATCAGATGCAGCCACCAC
>PHAH01000012.1 GCA_002841655.1 Candidatus Falkowbacteria bacterium HGW-Falkowbacteria-2 | reverse complement strand
CCAAAGAATTCCGTAAGCGCCAAGTCCTAAAGAGTGAAGATGAATTGAAAACTGAACAAGAAAAGAAAGACTTACTCGAATATTGCAGTGGCTGGTTAAAGGAAAATATCCGTAACACCTTATTCGACAAAGAATACTACACCAAAGGCGAAAGAAAAGGAGCAGTTGTTGCCATCAAAGAACAGCTAGACGCTCACTTGTTCGAAAAAGGATATGCCCCTGCTAGCCGCGCCTATGCTGTTAAATCCTTAGTTGAAAAGGCAGTTGATGAAGAAATTACTCGCGCATTATTAGAGGAAGGCCGTCGCGTCGATGGTCGACCCTTAGACCAAATTCGTGAGCTCAATGCAGAAGTCGCTCTCATCCCTCGCGATCATGGTACTTCCCTTTTCTCACGTGGCGAAACACAGGTGATGTCCATCGTTACTCTCGGTGCTCCAGGAATGGAACAGACTCTTGAGGGTATGGAAGGGCAAAGCAAGAAGCGCTACATGCATCACTATAATTTCCCACCATACAGCGTTGGCGAGGCTGCTCCATTAAGAGGAACCGGCCGTCGCGAAATCGGTCACGGTGCTTTAGCTGAAAAAGCCTTAATGCCCGTTATCCCCACTCGTGAAGACTTCCCTTATACCGTTCGTGTGGTTAGTGAAACCCTCGGTTCCAATGGTTCATCTTCAATGGCTTCAACCTGCGCATCCACTTTAGCCTTGATGGACGCCGGTGTGCCGATTAAAAGACCAGTCGTTGGCGTTGCCATGGGTCTCGCTTCATATCCTGATTTGAGCAAATGGAAAGTCTTAACTGATATCCAGGATCTCGAAGATGGAAACGGTGGCATGGACTTTAAGATTACCGGCACCTCTGCTGGCTTAACCGCAATTCAACTTGATACTAAAACTGATGGTATCACCACTGAAATCATCGAACAGACATTCAAGCAAGGACGCGAGGCTTTGAACCAAATATTGAAAGTAATCACCGATGCTATTCCCGCTCCTCGGGCAGAACTTTCACCATATGCTCCTCGCATTATTAGTTTCTATGTTAACCCCGAAAAGATTGGCGCCATCATTGGACCGGGCGGCAAAGTCATTAACAAGATTATCGAAGAGACTGGTGTCAGTATTGATATCGAAGATGACGGCCTCGTTATGGTCTGTGGTGTTGATAAGGAGAAAGTTGATGAAGCAGTGGGTAAAGTAAAGGAAATTGTTCACGTCTTCGAAGTTGGCGAAATCATCGCGGGTAAAGTTGTCCGCATTCTCGACTTCGGCGCTTTCGTTCAATTGAACGCTAGCCAGGACGGCATGGTTCATGTAAGTGAACTTGCGCCATACCGCGTCGAAAAGCCAAGCGACTTCCTCGAAATCGGTGATATCGTTACTGTTCGCATCAAGGAAATTGACGATCAAGGACGCGTTAACCTCACGATGAAGAATTTATTAGAAAACGAAGCGCTTTGGAAAGATGAAAAAGGCAAGTCTACCGGCGAAAGCAGGCCAGCTGGCGGAGGATTCCGTCGCCCTGCTCCCGGAGGAAGACCTAGCAGCAACGGTCCGAGAAGACCTCGCTTCTAACTTGACTTTTTCCAAGCATTAAGCTAACATTTGTCAATAAAGAATACAAAAGCGTTATTCGTCTGGAGCTTAGCCGATCGGATGCGCCTCACAAAACACCTATGTTAATGATAAAATTGTCGAAAATTGGTAAAACAAACAAAAAAGTCTTCCGCCTGATTATCTCTGAAAAAGGGCGTGATACCTATGGCAACAACCTCGAAATCCTTGGTTCATATAACCCATATTCTAAGGAATTACAGGTTAAAGGCGAACGCGTAAAGCACTGGCTCAGCAAGGGTGCAGGCATGACCGCTACCATCAACAACCTCCTTGTTTCTAAGGGTATAATTGAAGGAAAGAAGGTTGCCGCCTCTAAAAAGGGCGTAGAAAACGAAAAACGCGCAGCTCAGTTGAAGAGTAAGGCTGATAAGCGTGCGGCAGCCGAAGTAGCTGCGGCTCCAGCTCCAGCCGAGGAAGCCCCTGCTCCCGCTGAAGAGACGCCGGCTGAAGCAACTGAAGCCCCTGCCGCTGAAACTCCTGAAGCTCAGGCTTAAATTGACAAACCGGGGGTAAACGTTATAATATTAGTATAAATCTTGCGAGAGCAGGGTAATATAATTTAAGTCTAGGATCTTTCAAGTTTGGCGAACAATCGTTTGGCTCATTTGAAAGCCCAGCAACAACAAATATGGAAGCAGACAAACAGTTCCTCGAGATGATCGTAAAGAACATCGTCAGCAATCCGAACGACGTTTCCGTAGACCGCACCGTAGATGAAATGGGGGTTCTCTTAACTCTCAAAATCAATCCAGCGGACATGGGCTACGTAATCGGACGCAAAGGTCAGACCGCACAAGCGATCCGCACTCTGCTCAAGATTGTAGGCGCAAAGAATAATTCCCGCGTGAACCTCAAAATTTATGACCCGGAAGGCGGCGCTCGCCGTGCTCCTCGTCCATCCGATGAACGTGTCAAAGAAATGGCTGAAGTTGATACCTCTGCCCTCGATGACCTAAACATCTAATATCACATTGAAACAACGAAAGAGCCGGATTTCCCAATCCGGCTTTTTTGTTATAATATATTGTTATGAAATTCAAACTGCTCACAATTTTCCCTGAAATCCTTGATTCCTACCTTAATGATAGTATTATTAATAGAGCCGTAATCAAGAAGGCTATTAAGGTAGAGAAGTACAACCTGCGTGACTGGACCTCGGACCGACATCGGACAGTCGACGACACTCCCTATGGCGGTGGTGCTGGCATGTTAATGAAAGTCGAGCCACTATACAAAGCCCTCAAAGCTATCAACAAAAAGAGCAAGGTTGATCCAAAGAAGCGCAAGATAGTTTTGCTCTCAGCAAGTGGCAAAACTTGGACCCAAAAGCTGGCCAGACAATATGCCAAGCTTGATGAAATTGTTTTCGTTTGCGGTCGCTATGAAGGTGTGGATGCTAGAATAAAAAAATTTATAGACATCGAAATATCTATTGGTGACTACGTCTTAACCGGCGGTGAATTGCCAGCGATGGTGATGATTGATTCTATCACCCGTCTCATCCCCGGCGTATTGGGTAACGCTGCCAGCATCGAAGAAGAGTCCCACTCAGACGTAAATGTACTTGAGTATCCTCAATATACTCGCCCCGCCGTCTTTGAAGCAGAGGGAAAGAAATATAAAGTGCCAACCGTTCTCACTGAAGGCAATCATGCTAAAATTAAAGCCTGGCGTGATAAGCAACTAAAAGAAAAGAGATAAAAATAAGTAAAATAAAAAAGGCCTGTTTTGCAGGTCTTTTTTTTGATGCACTATCAAACCACTGACTCATTTTTTTTCTGTCTTCTTGGTTTTCTAGTGCCTTTCTTGTGATATTGACCGTCACCAAACTTCCACTCAGATACAATGCCATGACTACCTTGTCGGCAAAATACTTTAAACTTAAAGCGATCTGAGCCACTATACAGTTGTGACACTGTATGATAGTCAGGAACAAGGTATAAGTCTTTTATTACCTTGTCTCCGACTTGTAATTCCATCGTTTCGACCACATCTATCGTTTTTGATAGTTGGTTTGCTAGTGATTCATTGGTGAATGGATCAAGCGGTTTAACGAACCAATACGTGCTTCTCTTTTTTTTCTTTGCCATCGCTCTTTCTTTTTGGTATTTACTTTATTTTGTTTTATATTAATTTATAACTATCCATTTTTTTCCCTTCTTTATTAATTTACCGGGAAAGGCAAAGCCTGATGCTCGCTCATGTCCGCCACCGCCAAGCGCCCGTGCGAGCCTATCAACATACATGCCGTTAGCGGTGCTGCGTAAACTACCTCGAATCATACCGTTACGATCTTCATATAGCAGTAATACTGCCTTTGCGCCAGCCAAGTTACTTAAGAACCCAGCCAGCCCGCTAAACAGTTCACTCTCCGCCGCCACATCAATATCGACTTCTCCTAAAATCGCATTAATGTCATCGCGCGAAATGACGGTGATAGCCATTTGATAACGAGTATTTAGCTGCAATCTCTCTAAGGCCACCCCCCACATCTTCACCATCGCCATATCCTTGTTACCAAGAGTGTAGCTGACAATCTTTGAGTAGTGAGCACCCGCCTCTAGCGCAGCTGAGGCTGCCTTCATAGTTGCGTCCGTAGCAGAAGGATACAGGAAATTGCCAGTATCCGTCAAGATGCCAGTCAAGACGCAATCAGCCATTTCCTTGGTAAATGGAACCTTGTTAGCCATGATAAAATCATAGATAAGCTCAGCCGAAGAAGATTTTAAGGGTTCCCGGATTTCTAAATCAGCATAATCATCAATATGAGGATGGTGATCAAATTCAATAATCTTGCCTCCCGCCTCTTTAAAAGCATGGAGTTCTGATGATAGGGCGGTTCTGGCCAAGGCGCCACAGTCGGAAACAATAATTAGATCAAAGCGCTCAATTAGACCATCAGTAAAGTTGCCTCTTTTTCGTAGGGCGGTAATATTTTCGTCAATTTCATCGAAGCCAGGCAGATAATCAAACAATTCTCCGTTTTTACTTTGGCTAAATGCGAGACTGTCTTTACCTAAATGCTTGGCCACTAGTCTTAGGGCGCATAAAGAAGACAAGGCGTCACCATCGGGCCTTAAGTGCGTCACAAAGAGCAGGCGGGAAGCCGCCTGCATCATTTGATAGGCCTGTTTGAATTTATCATCTAGCGACATAACTACATATTTTATCGATATTTATCGAAAATGTCAAAGCTTACCCGAAACAAAAACGACCCGTTTTAATGGATCGTTTTTTGACTATATTCAAGCTATTTATCTTCAAGCGGTGTCTCATCAAGGAAATTCTCATCGTCCTCGTCATCAATCTTTTGGAAATATTCTTCAAGTACAGCTGCCTTTCTTTCTGTTGGGTCAAAATCCCAAAGTAGTCTTGGCACTTTTCTTAATCTCGTTTTCTTTACAATCGCCGAAGCCAAGCGTCCCGAAGCCGCTTTTAATTTCTTAATCGCTGTCCCAGCGAGTTTATCAGGCAAAACAGAAACTGTGACCTTAGCGAATTGCAAGTCAGGCGTAACGGAAACAAAGGCAACCGTAATCAAGCCATCAGGAAAATCGACTTCCTGACCGATGGCCGCCGCTAGTTCGCGGTGCAGTAATTCATTTAATTGATCAACCTTGGACATTTATATTACAGAATTAAATTTTTACAATCTTTTTATCTTCACGGTAGAACTCAAGGATGTCACCTTCGAGAATGAGTGGTCGTCCTTCGAACTTCATGCCGCACTCTTCGCCTTCCTGCACAAATTTTACTTCTTGTTTAGCGGATTGCAGGCTACTGATTTTTCCAGTGGTAATAAATTCTTCACCGCGCCAGACATTGACCGTCGCATTATTCTCCGGCGAACCAGAGATAACTTTACCGCCAACAATCTGATGTTGTTTTTCAGTACGGAAAATAGCAAGGACTTTTAGTTTACCAAGATCGATGCGTGTGATCTCAACTGGAACCATTTTCTGCATCTCTTCTTTCACGTATTTAATGAGGTCGTAAATGATGGTAAATGATTTCACCGTTATATTCTGGGTGCGAGCGACGTTTTCAACTGGAGCTGGCATTTTTGTGTTAAAGCAAATAATTTGTGCACCTGAATCTTGAGCGCGCTTAATATCACCTTCAGTAACGTTACCGAGACCCTTATATATAATCTTTACTTTGACGATTTCAGTATTTATTTTCATTAAAGACTCTTCAATGGCTTCGGCTGAACCCAAGAAATCACTTTTGATTAAAACATTTACCTTGGGAATATTCTCGTCAGCATTATCTTGTTGCGCAATGGACATAATTTTTTCTTTCTTGATGTCCGCGCTTTTAATCTTACGCATTTTCACCTTCTTGCCTTCACCGACATACAGAATGTCACCAACAGAAGGTGAAATTTTGAGGCCCAATATCTTTACCGGCACCGAAGGTCCAGCTAAAGCGATACTTTCGCCCTTATGATTCTTTAGAGCCTTCACTTTGCCGTATACGACATCTTCAAAGCAGAGTTGATCACCAACACTTAGGGTGCCATTTTGAATAAGGATGGTTGCCACAGGACCAGCTGTCTTATCAACGTTTGATTCAACCACGGTGCCTGCCGCTTCAGCGTTCGGATTAGCACGTAAAGTGTCTCCGAGTTCAGTGTCTGCGGTGAGCAAAACCATATCAAGTAATTCTTCAATACCAGTTCCTTCTTTAGCGGAAATCGGCGCACAAATTGTTTTTCCACCCCACTCTTCTGGAGTAATGTTTAATTGCGTTGCTAAGTCCTGTAAGGTGCGATTGACGTCGGCATCTTCTTTATCAATTTTATTAATAGCGACCAGGAATGGAAGTTTAGCAGCCTCAATAATACGGAAAGCTTCAACTGTCTGTGGCTTTACCCCATCATCAGCTGCAACGACTAAAATAGCGACATCCGCCACCTTAGCACCACGACTTCTCATGGCAGTGAAAGCTTCGTGTCCAGGAGTATCAATGAAAGTGAGGCGTCGTTCCTTACGGGTAACCTGATAGGCACCAATATGCTGAGTGATGCCGCCAGCTTCTCCAGCAACAACGTCCGTTAAACGGATAGAGTCCAGCAACTTTGTCTTACCATGATCAACGTGACCCATCACGACGATGACAGGCGAGCGAACTTCCATATCTTCGGGTTTTTCTAAATCCAAGATATCTTGAAGCTTCTTTTCTTCAACCTCGCCATTTTCCTCCTCTTCCTCAATCAGTTGGACATCAAGATTTAGATCGGTCCCGATGATAGAGGCGGTATCAAAATCGATTTTTTCATTAATAGAGGCAAAAACGCCATTTTTGATTAATTCTGTCAAAAGACGATTTACAGGGATTTGTGAAACCTCAGCCAAAGCTCGCACTGTGATAACTGAAGGGATATGAATTGTTTTCCTTTCTTTAGGTAAAATCGCCTCATCTTGCTTCTTAGCACGTTCAACCGCTTTGCGTTGTTCCCATTGACGCCTAAAAGCAGGCCAATTTTTAATGATTTTCTTGGCGGTGTTATTATCAACCTTAATTGCCTTCTGACCGATGGCAAAACCGAGTTCAGGTAAGAGGTCACGTAATTCCTGAGGGGATATACGTAATATTCGTGCTAATTCTGTTATATTCATAGAAAATTTAAAAAAAGGCTTTATTTATGAGACTTTTTATTGATTATTTTTTAATATTACTTTATTTTTTTCATTTAGTCAATAAAAAATAGGCTAAATTTACTTTACAAACCAAAAATTACTTGCTAAAATAATTACTAATATTACTAAAGCAATTATTTAATAAACTGTAATTCAAGCCAAGCGCGGTCGCCAGCGGATAGAGTTCGCCCCCCGCAAGAGACACCGCCCCACTGATTCAATATTTATCTTATATTACACCACTACCGATGACTCACAGCAAAACATCACATTTACACTCATATCGCCCCGAATCCTTAATATAAGAGGAGCTTTTTTGAATTAATGCCGCCCGCTTACTTGCCTTCCAGTCTTTACTTGTATGGAATACGTAATCGCCGTTATTCTCGCCGTGGGTGGTTTTTTTGGAGGTGCTTGGTACCGACAAAAGAAGACCAGCCAGCAGGCGAGTAATGCCCAAAATAAAGCCGAATCAATCCTTAATGACGCCAAGAGCAAAGAAAAAGAATTACTTTTAAAAGCTCAAGACAAGGCCCTTAAAATCATCGATGAGGCCAAGAATGAAGAAAGTCAGCGCCGAAAGGAAATTAATGGTCTGCAAAGTCGCCTAGAACAAAGAGAAAATTCTTTTTCGCAGAAATTAATCGACTTACAAGAAAAACAACAGAAATTATACGATAAGGTTAATGAGGTCCAGGAAATCAAGGAGCGCATCAAGGCAATCAAAGAAGAGCAGATGCAGAAGCTGGAAGAGGTTGCAAAGATGAATCAGGAAGACGCAAAGAATCTGCTCCTAAAAAGTGTTGAAGAAAAAGCAGAAGAGGATTTACTTATTCGTATTAAGAAGTTAGAAAACGATACCAGTGACACCTTACAAGAGAAAGCAAAAGATATCATGGCACTTGCTATGCAGCGCATGGTTTCTTCCTACACGGTTGAATTGACTACTACCACCATCGACCTCCCTAATGATGAGATGAAAGGACGCATTATCGGTCGCGAAGGACGTAATATCAAGGCAATCGAACAGTTAACGGGCGTAGAAATCATTGTTGATGATACTCCAAACGCCATCACTGTTTCTGGTTTCTCCCTTATCCGTCGCCACATTGCTAAAAAGACACTTGATTATTTGATAAAAGACGGACGCATTCACCCCACAAAGATTGAAGATGCAGTTGAAATGGCTAAGAAAGAATTGGCTGTTGATATCAAGAAAGCTGGTGAAGAAGCAATGTATGAAGTTGGCGTTACCGGCTTTGATCCTAAATTAGTTCAGATCCTTGGCAGATTAAAATATCGTACCAGTTACGGACAAAATACTCTCAGCCACTCCATTGAAGTCGCTCACCTCGCTGCTATGTTGGCAGAAGAATTAGGTGCTGATGTTACCCTGGCTAAGAAAGGTGGCCTTCTCCATGATATTGGAAAAGCCGTTGACCATGAGGTCCAAGGAAATCACACTGAAATCGGTCGCGATATTGCGAAGAAATTCAACCTACCAGCTGAAATAATCGCTCCTATTGAAACCCATCACGAAGATCAACCTTCCACCCTCATTGCTGTCATTGTCAAGGTCGCTGATGCTATTTCCTCCGCTCGGCCTGGTGCTCGTAGCGATAGCCACGAGAACTACATCCAGCGCTTACAGGAATTAGAGAAGATTGCTACCGGTTTCGAAGGCATTGAAAGAGCCTATGCTATTCAGGCAGGTCGCGAAGTACGCGTCTTCGTTAAACCAGATGCAATTGATGACATTAAAGCTCATAATTTAGCCAGAGATATTGCCAAAAAGATTGAAACAGAGCTAAAATATCCTGGAGAGATTAAGATCAACGTTATCCGGGAAACCAGGGTAACCGAATACGCCAGATAATTATAATTAACGTCTTTCGCTTCCTTGAAGCAGTGACGCCAAATATATGAATAAAGCGCAACTCATCGACAAGCTCTATCGCGAAGTAGAGGGCTTGAACAAAAGACAAGCAGAAAAGATGCTTGACGTTCTTACCGACACTATTATCGAAGAGCTTAAGAATGATCGCGAAGTCACTATCACCGGCTTCGGCACCTTCCTCTCTCGAGTGCGGTACTCCCGTGGCGGCGTAAATCCTCAGAATCCGAAAGAGAGGATTACTATTCCAGCGGTGAAAGTGGCCAAGTTTAAGACTGGTTACAATCTTAAGCAGGCGCTTAAAGGAAAGCGATAAACAACATATATATATTTTTACTTGGCTTGCTCGGGTGACGGCATCCGGGCAAGCCTTGTGACTTTGTAAAGAGCTCCGGTAGCTCAATTGGATAGAGTGTGTGGCTTCGGACCACAAGGTTAGAGGTTCGAGTCCTCTCCGGAGCACTGCGTTAACAAGCGTTTTTCTTATATTTTCGCTGCGCCCTTGACTCTTTGTCACTAGATAAATATAATAGATTTTGTGTGACCCGCGGCTGGGTAGCTCAGCTGGTTAGAGCGTAGCACTCATAACGCTAAGGTCGAGGGTTCGAGCCCCTCCCCAGCCACATTTAACAACTCGTTGTTAGCATTTATTGCGCCTATAGCTCAGCTGGTAGAGCAGCTCCCTCTTAAGGAGACGGTCGTGGGTTCGAATCCCTCTGGGCGCACTTTGTTTGTCGTTCATTCTTTAATACATTCTATGCTTAATTATATTATTTTCGGACCGCCGGGAGCCGGCAAAGGCACGCAGGCCAAAAAGCTTGCGGCTAAACTAAATTTAACGCACATCTCTACTGGAGCGCTGTTGCGGGAAGAAGTTTCCCGTGCGACAGAAATAGGTCAAAGAGTGCAGGAGGTGATGGCACGAGGAGAACTTGTCGACGACGAGATCGTTGATTCGTTGATTAAAGATAAAATACAAAACGGCCATGAAGCCGGTTTTATTTTTGATGGCTATCCTCGCACCATCAACCAAGCCAGAAATCTGGATGTACTCCTTGCCGCAAAGGCTCTCCCGTTGACACTAAACTTGGAGGTAAGTGCGGATGAATTAGCAAAGCGCTTGGCCTTGCGCGGACTTGAATCCGGACGCTCTGATGATAATGAAGCTACGATAAAAAATCGTTTGTTGGCTTATGCGCGACAGACCGAACCATTGCTCGATTTTTATGCCGATCATAAACGCCTGATCAGCGTTGCCGGCGAAGGAACAATGGACGATGTCTATCAGCGTTTAGAAAAAGAAGTCAGTTAAATTAAGCATATACTAAAAAGCCCGCTAAATAGCGGGCTTTTTAGTTGTCACAGTATCAGTTATTTCTTTAACGCCTTTCGTCCAACTATTAAATAGGTCGCACCGATTGGAAACAAAATCCAGGCTAGTATAAACGCGAAGCTCGGGGCCAGTTGCATCAAGCTTATATTAAACCAGTCAACATCATAAATTAAGCCGATGACAATAAAATAAACAAAGAATGTTAACGGGATATAGGCAAAGATAGCTGCGCCAATTAAGGCTGCTCGCGCAATTTTCATATAAAGACTTATTTCTTTCCTCCACCGGCAGTTTCAACCTCCTTGCTTTTAACTTCAGCAATGATTGCTTTACGGATTTCGGCGGTTAGCTTCTTATCTTCCTTTATCATCTTCTTAGCGGTTTCACGTCCGACGCCGAGTTTAAGATCTCCGAAGGAATATGAGTTGCCGCTCTTCTTGATAACATCATATTGAATACCTGTATCAATCAAGTCACCAGCTACGGAAATACCTTCGTTATACATGATATCAAATTCACAGGTACGGAAAGGGGCGGCTACCTTATTCTTCACAATCTTCACCTTCACACGGTTACCAATTATACCTTCACCCTGCTTAATCTGAGCAGCGCGACGCACTTCCACGCGCACGGAGCAATAGAATTTTAAGGCATTACCACCAGAAGTTGTTTCAGGGTTTCCAAAGAAGACTCCAATCTTATTTCTAATCTGATTAATGAAGATAACGCTGGTTTTAGTCTTAGCAATAATACCAGTCAATTTCCGTAAAGCCTGACTCATTAAGCGGGCCTGCAAACCCATGTGCTGATCGCCCATATCACCTTCAATTTCTTTCTGTGGAACAAGAGCGGCAACGCTGTCGACGACGATTACGTCAACCGCGTTAGAGCGAACAAGAGTTTCAACAATTTCTAAAGCCTGCTCACCAGAATCTGGCTGGGAAATTAGTAATTCATTTACGTTAACACCAATTTTGGCAGCGTAGTCAGGATCAAGAGCGTGCTCAGCATCAACGAAGGCAGCAATACCGCCAATCTTTTGGACCTCAGCCACGATGTGTTGAGCCAGTGTTGTTTTACCAGAAGATTCCGGTCCATAGATTTCAATGACGCGACCACGGGGAACGCCACCGATACCAAAAGCGATATCAAGAGAAAGACAGCCGGTTGAAATCGCATCAACATTAGTCTTGCGGACATCTCCAAATTTCATAATCGCTCCGTCACCAAATTTTGATTTAATCTGTGCAATTGCATCTTGCGCTGCACCGGCCTTATGCTCATGAGCAGCAGCGGCGGCGGTAGCGGTTGAGGTTTTTACAACCTCTTCCTTCACGGCCACATTCTTTTTTTCTTTAGACATAAGTATAGCGCCGGGAACAGCGGATTATTCTGCCAATCGCTCGACGCGCATTATTTATTAATAAATTTATCTTACCATATCGTCCCTAAAATCATTTTAACCGACGGCTAAACTAATAATAGCGACTATATGATTATACAACAAAAAAACTGTTTTTGACAGTAAATACGGGCTGATTATTGATTAGAGTCCTTGACTTGAAGCCAATAAAATGAGAAAAAATCCTTCAACCCCCGATTATAGAGCTTGGCGTCAAGATATCTTTCCGGAGCCTCGGCAAAGACATCCCGCACAAAGCCAAAAAAGCCTTCATTTGGAACCGCGGTTTGCAAAGGTGCCGCTGTTTCCTTCAGAGTCCCGATCGCTTCTCCTGCTATGACCTGGGCCGCCATTCTATCCGCAAATATATCAGTATTTTCACCGCCAATTAAGGCTACTTCTTCACGTACGCCTGACGCAAATGAGTTGGAGGCCGGCGAAGCGAGGCGCGCAAGTCCATCGAAGAGGCCCAACGTTTTGCTGGCCGTTTTTGCGGTCCAAGCAAATGACTCCGGCTTTTCCTTGTCTTCTGAAAACCACACCGAAGAAAAGGCTGCCAAAAAGAGGAAGAGGGAGAGTGTTAAAATTTGGGCGATGGTGCGACGCATATGATTATACTTTGACGGACAACTTAGTTGCCGGCTTATTTAGACTTACTTGACCATATTGGCCATCGTATCCGGAAATTAGATGAACCTTCCCCGCGCGCATCCTTTGAATCAAGGAAGCAATTTGCGGGTAACCTCTTTTAAGCATCTGAACATCAGCCTCCATTAAGATATAGAGCTCATTTCCAATCTCCTTAATCATTTTATCATATATACGCGTTACTGTGAGCGCCCGCCGATTTTTCACCGCTAAAATTTCAGCAATTATCTTATCTAGCCCAACCAGGCTGACAAAAGGTGCCGCTTTTTTCGGTCGATATCCGGCAGGTCTATCCGCTAGTTCAGCGACCCTATTCGCAACTCCAATCACTAGTGGCCGCCTGCATCGCGGGCAAATATTATCATTCTTCCTACTTATTTCCGGGGGACAACTAAAGCCGCAGTCCCTATGGCCATCATAGTGATACATTCCTTCCTCTGGAAAGAATTCAATTGTCGAAATTAAGCTATTCATGTTCCCTCCTGCAGAAACACGATTATTCTTGATCGTCTGATAGATGCTTGAGTAATCAGCCTTAGCAAGTGCCATAATAGTCGCCTCTCGACCAATATTATCAAGCCCATGCGCATCAGAATTTGATAAACGGGTAAACTGATCTAATGCACTCACCTGCCAATTCATTAAAGGGTCACTAGAAAGTCCGGTTTCATAAGCAAAAATGTTTCCGGTTTGCTCCTTGAAGCATTCCTCGAAGGAATTAAAACCAGATTTCGATCCGAGAATGGAATACCAGGGCGTCCAGATATGAGCCGGGTAAATAATGAAGCAAGGATCAACATCCAAGCATAATCTAACAAATTCAGGCGCACTAATTCCTAATATTGGTCGTCCATCAGCGCGAAGATTGAATCTGCTACCTAACTTTTCATTTAACAAAGCTACTGCTGCGAGATTAGGCGCATGAATAACAAGATGAACTCGTCTAGACTTATCAGTATCACGATACACTAAAGATACTTCCGTACTCAAAATAAAAAGCGCCGCCTTCGGCACTTTTTTATGACGATACAAACCTGAGTTTTGCACTTCTTCTAACTCGCTTGAAATTGACTTGAACCATGCCGGATGAGTAAAGTCGCCGGTACCGATGATGTCGATTCCCTTATTCTTCGCGGCCAAGGCAATGTTTTCTAAAGTTAACTGCGAAGAACAGGCTCGCGAATACCGGGAGTGAATGTGGAGGTCAAGTACAAACCGCATAATTATGCATTAATTTCTCTCATTTCCTCGCTGGCTGTAGTTAGACCTTCGGCAATCTTGAGTTCTTCTAAGCTATTAATACCCATGGCTTCGTGGGCTTCAATCACTATTGTGCCCACACTAAAGCCTTGATTAAAGGCAATTTTTACCATATCTGTTAAATAGAATTCATGAGCCTTGTTGTCATTATGTAAATTGTCAATGTTTGAAAATAGCCAATCCTTATTAAAACACATAAAACCTGGATTCACTTCCGTTACAGCTATCTCTTCCTCGCTCGCATCTTTAAACTCCACAATCCTTTCAACCTCACCTAAATTATTCCGAATAATACGTCCCCAATGATAGAAATTATGGCGCCACCCTTCAAAGTCATCGAGTTTCGCCGGCATAATAGTAACGGAGTCCGTAGTCATGTCGGCAAATGACTTAATCGATGATGCTTTAATAAAAGGATGATCGCAATATAAAACAACAATATTATCGGTATCTTCAGGCACCAGGTCCCGTGCGCTAGAAACAGCATGCCCAGTTCCGAGTTGCTGCTCTTGGATGGCGTAAAGCCAATCATGATTAGATAGCGATT
>PHAH01000011.1 GCA_002841655.1 Candidatus Falkowbacteria bacterium HGW-Falkowbacteria-2 | reverse complement strand
CTCACTTGAGAATATTGCCGGATGAGGTAGGGAAAATGAACCTCTCATTATTAGATCTAAAACAAGACGTTTTACTAGTCTCTCAATTTACGCTCTACGGTGACACTGTGAAAGGGAATCGTCCAAGTTTCATTGAATCAGCTGGCAGTGATGAAGCTAGACCTCTTCTTGAAATGCTTGCCGATGAGTTGCGTGTTCACGGTCTTGCAGTGCAGACCGGAGCTTTCGGAGAGCATATGGAAATAGGGCTTATAAATGATGGTCCGGTAACAGTTATAATTGAAACATGATAAAGAATAAGAATAAAAAATTAAAGATATTAGTGGCGATGTCGGGCGGAGTTGATTCTTCGGTTGCCGCCCAATTATTAAAGAACCAGGGACATGATGTCGCCGGTGTTTTTTTGCACTTTTGGAAAGATGAAAACGCGCCGGATAAGTCTGAGAACAAGTGTTGCTCACTGGAATCATTTAATGATGCCAAAACAGTGGCGACGAAAATTGGTATACCAATGTATTCTTTCAACTTTGCCAATGAGTTTAAGGAAGCAGTTGTCGATTACTTTTTGGCAGAATATAAGGCTGGGCGCACCCCTAATCCTTGTGTGGTTTGTAATAAGAAGATTAAGTTGGGGTTACTTCTCAAGCATGCCCGCGCTCTAGGCTATGATGGCCTTGCTAGTGGTCACTACTTAAAAAGAATGGATGTAGATGGTGAAACCAGAATATTTAAGGCGAAAGATGATGCTAAGGATCAGTCATATTTTTTATACACCTTCACCCAGGCGGAACTAAAGCGCCTATACTTTCCATTAGCCAATTACACCAAACCACAAGTACGCGCTATTGCTGCTAAGCATGGCCTACCTACGGCTTCTAAGTCAGAGAGCCAGGATATTTGTTTCCTATCTGGACCTCATAATATCTTCTTGAAAAGATATCTCAAAATGAAACCCGGCCCGATTAAGCGTCGCGAAGATGGTGTTGAGGTTGGTAGACACGAAGGGTTGCCACTCTATACTGTTGGACAAAGACGCGGCATTGAAATTGGCGGCACTGGCCCCTACTATGTTGCGGAGATGGATTTCAAGAATAATACCCTGTGGGTTGTCCGTACTTGGGACGACAAATTATTGTATCGCCAAGACTTCACTGTCCACTCAGTTAATTGGACGGATAAGAAAAAACCAACCTTGCCTTTGCAATGTCAGGTCGTTATTCGCTATGGTCACGCTCCAGTTGCCTGCATAGTGAAGAAAGGGAAGAAGACAAATGAAGTTTTAGTATCACTAACGAAGCCGACAAGAGCAGTGACGATTGGACAGAGTGCCGTCTTCTATAAGGGGCGAAGGATTCTGGGTGGTGGTGTAATTGCGTAAATTATTTTAGTCAATAAAAATGGGCCATTTCGGCCCTTTTTTGTTTTGATTTATCTGTGCTATAATTTTCATATTCTTAACACTAATTTTCATTATCTATGTCCCAATTGAACGAAGTTTTTATGCGCTTACAAGAACAACAGAAGACTCAGCGTGAGTTGAAGAAGATGTATCGCGAAGCTCTGGCAGTGAACGGCAACTACCATGAAGTAATTCAAGAACTTGATGCGATGAAGATTAAAAAGAAGCAAATTGAAGCCTCGGTGCAAGCAGACTTAAAGGCAGAGTTTGATAAATTAGAGGGATTGAAACTAAATATCGCTGGCGATAAGCAGATGTTGAGTGATATCGCCCTTACACAGCTCACTAAAGGTGAGCCTGTGAAAGTAGTAGATGAAAATCAAGTTGAATACGAGCCATTGTTCACAGTGAGATTTCAAAAGATGAAATAGATAAGAAAATTAAAGAAGATAAAAGAAAAGAGCGCCGTAATAATGGGCGCTCTTAGTTGTTTTAATACATTTGAATTGTTTACTGCGAGTTAACACGCAAGTTTCGGATGTCACCGCAGTAGGTTGCGATTCGACGATTTAATACATCTTTACCGATGTAGGTATCGTCGAAAGAGACGAGATAGTTTTCAAATTTGAGGAGTGCATCAGAAGCGAGCTTCAGTATTTCATCATTGAAACTCTTAAGTGCTATTGCATTTATCTGATTTAATGCAAAGCGCAATTCATCATCATCCCATACCAGTTGACACTTCAGGGTGGATACCGTGATGAGATCTTTTAGCGAGATAGCTAAGATGTTGTGCCAGTAAGCTGGAGGCACATCAC
This sequence comes from Candidatus Falkowbacteria bacterium HGW-Falkowbacteria-2, assembly GCA_002841655.1. Taxonomy (GTDB): domain Bacteria; phylum Patescibacteriota; class Patescibacteriia; order Patescibacteriales; family UBA12465. Next base: position 12,243 of record PHAH01000011.1, on the reverse strand, counting down.
TGATATCAAATGGATAAATTTTTCTGACTTTTGCCCAGCTGCCATTGCCTGATTTAAGCTGTTCTATGACACTGTCAAATAGTTCTTTTTCCTTTCTTTCCCGTTCAGCGGCTTCTTGTTTTCTTTTAGCATCTGCTTCTGCTCTCCTTTGAGCTTCTTCTTCAGCTTTCTGCAGTGCTAACACCTTTTTTCTATTTTTCCTTTTCATTTGTTTAATCACCGTATTGGTTATTAAAAACACTCCGATTGCCGCAAGAATCCATATAAGTCTCATCCCAAAAAAAGAAAGGGATAATATTGAGGTTATACTGGAGACAACTAAATAATAGAAAGAGGTGATTGGTGCCCAGAACTGAATTATTGTAAGGACCGCACAAGTAGCTAGAACGGTTATCCAAATGCTGCGAGAAGCCCTATTTGCATGAAACATTCCTTCACCATTTACGAGATCATTCATGAGTTCCATGACAATTAGATATGGCACGGCAATCATCCATATGAACTGAGAGTCGTAATTCTTGAACATCGCAAGTAAGAAATAGAAGGTGGTTGTGATGAAGACGCTTGTTTCCCAAGGTTGATTTTTTTTAAAAAACAATGGGAAAATCACTAGAATAGTCAGAATTGTAATCCAGGCATACGTAGGCAGTTGGTGATTACTTCCATGATCATTTGCAAAAACAGTAAAAGTGAAATACACCGCAGTGATTAAAAAGAAATCGAGAACAGATGTGGGATAGAAGTCAAGCTTCCGACCAAAGTAATCAATTTTTTCAATGTAGTAGCTAAATTTTTTTCTAGCTATGGTTACAATAACTAATAACGAAATCAAAGTCGCAATTTCATTAAGAGTTCCGGGGAAGAAGCGGGTCATGAAGAAATAGACCGCGACGATTGCAAATCCAACAAGGAATAATCCTATCCAGGCTGCATAGTTAATCAGATAATTTTTCATTTCTGAAGGTATTTGTTAAATAACTTGGGTTAGCTGTAGGATTTTTTATGTAAGCCTTCTTTAGAAAGGCCCGCCAGGTACGGCGATGGTATCCTAAACCATTAGTCAAGCATATCATATTTATTGATAAATGTCAATAGTATAAATAAGAGCCATAATTTGGCTCTTATTAATTAATACTTATTCTTTTTGACGATAAATTCCAGGATTGAAAGGAATTGAGTGGGCATACTTCGAAGGCGACAGTATTTAAGTCGTTTGACTAATTTAAAGTATGACATGAGGCGGTTAATATATTCTTCCTCTATGTGCGACTTACCAAGCTCATCTAGACTAGATGGTAGATAGAATTGGATAAATAGAATTCCGTCTGGTTTCAGGCATCGCCTGATTTCTAGGAGTCGGTCAGCAGCCTCTTCACTCTTATTAAAATTCTTTACAAAGAAGGCGTCCACTGATTCATCGGCTTCGGTTAATCTCCAGCCATTTGAGCTGTGACGAAAGTCTGCTACCGGGTAACTGATTTTGGCTTTGATGATAGCATTATTATCAACATCAACTCCAATACATTTGAATCCTTGTTTCCGAAAGTAATCGGTGTTGATTCCTGAGCCTATGCCAAGTTCGATAATTTTTCCGCAAAATTTTTCATCTTTAAGATATTCGACGAATCTTTCAGCGTCATTGCTTGGATGACCATGTAAATGGCTACCAAGAAGTTGTTTTGTCTTTAACTTAGTTTTTTCCATGATCTATAGATTTGTTGTGAAGGACTATTATTGAATGAAACACAATCTTAGAGTGAGGGCGTATTAATGTCAATAATGGGTTAATTAAAAAAAGACTCAAGAGGAGCCTTTTAGGATCAGGGCCAGAAATTTTCAGTTGCTTTGGCGATTGCATTATCCCTGCATTCATCCATAAATTTCTTAAGAAGGAATAGGACGTCACGTTTTTCAAATAGTGGCAGATATAAGCCACGTTCGTCGGTAAATGTCCGATGGATTATAATCTCGTTCCATTCTTTCTCGGAATAATTATCCTCATCTTCGAGAGACAATTTATTGCTTGGATTGAGATAGGCGCCAGAAACTAGTTCTAAAGATGGAATACGAGAAATATACATATCCCTGTCCCAATGTTGGTGCCACATGATGATCTCATGCGCTTCAAGATAAAATCGATGGTCATTAGCATGAATGAATGTCTGATTTCTTGTAACTTGCCAGGCTAATATCTTCTTCCAGCCTCTAAGAGAATGTTTTAGCTGATTGACTCTGTTAGGTGTTTCTAATTCAGCTAGACCCTCTGAAAGCTCAGGGAGGTATTGGTAATTTCCGCTATCCACGTATTTGTCGTAGAGCCGCCAAAAGTCTTCTTTTGTCATGGTGGTGTGATTTAAGGTGCGTACTTGTGTTTCAAGTTAAAATATCATAATACTTGCAGATTGTCAATGTTGAAGATAAACAAAAAAGACCCTGAAGGGTCTCTTTAATCTTTGGATAGTTGAATTTTTTCGATGAATGAATCTACATCTTTTGCGATTCTTATTGTGAAACGCGGTCTCGGAGTGGTTGTGATTCTATAAACATTTGAAGAATATCCTAACTTGGTTATCATTTTAGTTACATTTTGAGCAAGAGTCGGTATTACTGTAACGAAATTGATCATCTTGTAACCACGGTCGAAATATATTGAGCCATCGGTTTCTAGTAATCCTCTTAAGCAAGCTACGCAATATTTGGAATCAGCTATAATCCACTCAGGCACTGAAACGTTCTGTGAGTACTTTGGCCCTCCTCCGGCCTTCCATCCGAGCCAAGATTCCCATTTATTTGAATAACAGCTAATATCGCAATAATGTTCTGCGCGATTGATTATTGATACTTTATTGGTAGGCAGTAATTTATTAAGCGACGTGCAAATTCTTTCGATAATTTTTTGGTATTGCTTATCACATGTGACCCTCAGACGAGTAGCGCGTCCATTCGGATTAGAAAGGTTTCCATCTCCGATAGCTACCCCGATAACGTACGCAAGATTTTCTTTGTCTAAGATCATCTTATTATTGTGCCCAGAGAGGGATTCGAACCCTCATGGCCTCGCGGCCGCACGATTTTGAGTCGTGTTCGTCTACCAGTTCCGACATCCGGGCCTCTAATTATTACGAAGTTTAGTATAATAAATTAAGAATCAATTGTCAAAGAAAAGCATATACGATATAATAATCGTATCCGGGCGTAAAGGATTATGATTTTTAAGTAAGATTGCCCGTTTTTCTATATGGGAAAGATAATTGCCATCGTCAATCAAAAGGGAGGGGTGGGTAAAACCACCACTACCGTTAATCTGGGCGCGTACCTAGTCGAAGCCGGCAAGAAGGTGCTTTTAGTTGATCTTGACCCCCAAGCTAACGCGACCTCAGGGCTGGGTGTCGAGCATCAAAAGCTCGAGGCCGGCATCTATGAGGCTTTGCTAGGACAAAGGTCTCTCTCTTCGGTTATTCAGAAAACCTCTCAGCCAGGATATAGCGTGGCACCGGCGACTGTTTCTTTAGCGGGGGCCGGCATTGAAATGGTAACACTAGAGAATCGTGAATTCCGTTTAGCTCTTATGCTTGAAGAAGTAAGAGCCGCTTATGATTATATTATTATTGATGGGCCACCTTCTTTAGGATTGCTGACAATTAACAGCTTGGTGGCAGCCGATTGTGTGCTTATTCCAATCCAAAGTGAATACTATGCGCTTGAAGGTCTAGGGCAGTTACTTGAAACCGTTAATCTTGTTCGTGATAATCTGAAGCCTAATTTGGAAATAATGGGGGCGGTGGTGACAATGTTTGATCGTCGTAATAAGCTCTCAGGAGCAGTGCTTGAAGAGTTGAAGAAATTTTTCCCAGGCAAGGTATTTGAATCGCTCATTCCGCGCAGCGTGAAATTAGCAGAGGCACCGAGTTTTGGCAGAAGTATTTTACACTACGATCCTAAATCGAGCGGTGCCAAAGCCTATCTCAATTTATCTCAGGAAGTTATCGCTTTAGAAACTATATAATTTTAAAATATGTCGCAAGCACTCGGCAGGGGCCTCGGCTCATTAATTCCTAAAAAGAACTTCGATTCACAACCAGGCGCTGAAGCTTCTGAGCAGGTTGCTATGTCAGATGCTGATCGTGTTTTTTATATTGATCCGAAAGAGATCAGTATGAATCCATATCAGCCACGACATAATTTCAGTGAAATTTCGTTGCGTGAGTTAATGGATTCAATTAAGGAGCACGGAATCATTCAGCCCCTAGTTGTTACCCGCAAAGATGGAAAATATGAACTCATAGCCGGTGAGCGTCGCTGGCGGAGTGCAACCGCCCTTGGTCTCAAATCTGTGCCTGCTTTGGTGCGTGAGGCCAATGAACAGAAGAAGTTAGAGTTGGCTCTAATTGAAAATCTGCAACGACAAGATCTTGATCCCGTGGAAACAGCGAGAGCCTATAAGCGCTTGATGGATGAATTCAATCTTACTCAAGAAGAAACAGCTAAACGTGTAGGCAAGGCTCGTTCAACCCTCGCTAACACTCTTCGTCTGTTAGAACTACCGTTAGAAGTACAAGAAGCTTTGAGTTCTGGTCGCATTACTGAGGCTCACGCCAAATATTTGCTCGGCATCGAGAACCAGGGCAAGCAGATGGTGTTATTCAAGAAAATTCTTAATCAAAATTTATCAGTGGCCCAGACTCATGATGAAACCAAGCGTATGGGTGGGACGAAATCGGCACGCGTGGTGGTGAATTATGCTGATAAGGATAGGGAAGAAAAATTACGCACTCATTTCGGCACAAAAGCTCGTATTATCCGCTCTGGTCGGGGCGGCCGAGTCGTCCTCGACTTCTATAGTGAGGAAGAGCTGGGTAATATCATGGATAAGATTGAAGAATAGATATATTAGTATCTAAAAAAGAGGGGGAATTCCCCCTTTTTTATTTTGAAAAGGCAGATAAAGCTGCTTTTGGCAAGATTGAAAGTCGGGGGTAAAATTGATATGCTTTAAACATAAATAACAGCTAAATTCCATGTTCGTCCATCTCCACAATCATAGTCACTATTCCTTGCTTGACGGCCTTACTAAGATCGATGAGTTAGTTAGTCGTGCCAAGGAAGAAGGGGCGCCAGCTGTCGCTATTACCGATCACGGTGTGCTTTATGGTGCGATTGAATTCTATCAAAAAGCCAAGAAGGCCGGGATAAAGCCGATTATTGGTGTAGAGGCATATCTTGCTCCAAATTCTCGTCATGATAAGCACACTCGAGCTGACGGACGCAGTTACCACCTCTTATTACTCGCTAAAAACAAGACAGGTTATGACAATTTAATTAAATTGGTTTCAGCTGCTCATATCGAAGGCTTCTATTACAAGCCTCGAATAGACTGGGAACTACTCACCGCGCATCATGAAGGTATTATTGCCTGCAGCGCTTGTCTGGGTGGTGAAATACCGCGACATATTTTAAATGGTGATTTAGAAAAGGCGGAGCAGCGTATTCGTGAATATAACGAGCTCTTTGGTCAGGGAAATTATTATTTGGAAATAATGGATCATCCCGAGCTTGAGGGGCAAGAGAGGGTAAATGAACAACTGATTAAATTTTCGAAAGATTTGGGCGTGCCTTTAGTGGCAACTAATGACGTGCATTACTTTAAACCAGAGGATGCAGAGGCTCAAGACATTCTGTTGTGTTTGCAAAACAAGAAAAAAATTGATGATACCGATCGGATGCGCATGATTGGTCACGGTGATTATTCTATGCGGCCGGCTGCAGAAATGGAGAAGGCGTTTGCGCATGTACCAGAAGCAATTGCCAATACCGTCAAGATTGCCGATATGTGTGACCTGGAATTACCACTGGGTGAGATCCAGTTACCGATTTTTGACGTACCTGAGGGCTATGATGAAAACTCATACTTGCGTTTTATTTGTGAACAGGGACTGAAGAAAAAATATGGCATCGTAAAACATGGTGATGGCTATGCTGTTAATCCAGACGATAATCGTATCCCGACGACTTTAACTTTAGATAAAATTATTGAACGTCTTGATTATGAGCTAGGTGTAATTATCAAGATGGGTTGGCCCGCCTACTTCTTGATCGTCAGCGACTTTGTTAACTGGGCAAAAGATAATAAGATCGTCGTTGGTCCTGGGCGTGGCAGCGCAGCTGGTTCACTTGTCTGCTATCTTGCTGGTATTACCAATTTAGATCCTCTAGTTTACGACTTACTCTTTGAACGTTTTCTTAATCCCGATCGTATCTCCATGCCCGATATCGATATGGACTTTGCCGACATCCGTCGGGCAGACGTTTTAAATTACGTTGAAACGAAGTATGGGCAAGACCATGTTGCTCAGATTATCACCTTTGGAACCATGGCCGCTCGAGCGGCGGTGCGTGATGTCGGCCGCGTTTTAGGTGCGCCCTATGATTATTGCGACAAGATTTCCAAAAGCATTCCGATGTTTACCTCCCTTACCAAAGCCATCGCTGATGTGCCCGAGGTCAAGGATATATATAATAATGAGGCGGAAGGGAAGAGGATACTTGATTATGCGAAGCGCTTAGAAGGTGTTGCCCGCCATACTTCCACTCATGCTTGTGGGGTATTAATCACTCCGAAGCCATTAACTGAATACGTGCCGATTCAGCATGCCTCGTCGGCTGATAAGACGGTTATCTCTCAATATTCCTTGCACCCAGTGGAAGACCTTGGTTTATTGAAAATGGACTTTTTGGGTTTGAAGAACCTCACCATTATCGAATCCGCACTGAGAATTATAAAAAAGACTCGAGGTCTTGAAATTGATATTGATAATTTACCGCTTGATGACGAGGCAACCTATCGTCTCTTCCAGTTAGGCGAAACAACTGGCGTCTTTCAGTTTGAGTCTTCGGGCATGAAGCGTTATTTGCGTGACTTAAAACCCAGTGAATTTGAAGATATTATTGCGATGGTGGCCTTATATCGTCCCGGCCCGATGGAGTGGATTCCTGATTATATTGCCGGTAAACACAAACAGAAAGTAGTTGCTTATTTACACCCGAAACTGGAACCGATTCTGGCTCGTACCTATGGTGTAGCTATTTATCAAGAGCAGGTCATGCAAATCTCTCGAGCACTAGCCGGCTTTACTCCTGGTGAAGCGGATGTGCTGCGAAAAGCGATGGGCAAGAAGATTGCTGCCTTACTCGCTGAGCAGAAAGAAAAATTCATTGATGGTTGTGTTAAGAATGGGGTTCATAAAGAGTTGGCGGAAAAAGTCTTCTCCTTCATTGAGCCTTTTGCTGGCTATGGTTTCAATCGTTCTCATGCTGCTTGCTACGCGATGATTGGTTATCAGACGGCCTATTTGAAGGCACATTGGCCAGTTGAATTCATGGCCGCCCTATTAACCTCTGATCAGCACGACAGCGATCGTGTGGCCATTGAAATCGATGAGTGTCGTAGTATGGGCCTGAAGGTGATGCCACCAGACATTAATGAGTCTTTCGACTCTTTCACTGTGGTTACCGCTGGTACGAAATCAAATCGTCAGGCTACTGAAACTGAAAAGGTTGATACGATCCGTTTTGGGCTTAATGCGATTAAAAATGTGGGCGAACATATCGTCAGTGTTATTATCGAAGATCGCAAACAGAAAGGTCCATATGATAGCATTTTTGATTTACTTGAGCGTATCAACGACAAGGATTTAAATAAGAAGTCACTAGAAAGTCTCATCAAAAGCGGTGCCATGGACTCATTTGGGGAAAGAGGCAGTCTGCTGGCAAATACGGAAAGATTTTTGTCCTTCAATAAAGAAATCTCAAAGGAAGTTGATAGTCGTCAGGCCAGTTTGTTTGCCTCAGCGCCGGAATTAAATGTCTTATCACGACCCCAGATTCTGGATGCCCCCGAGCCTACAAAAATTGAAAAGCTTTCTTGGGAAAGGGAACTGCTTGGTTTGTATATTAGTGATAATCCTTTATCTATGCTAGGCGAGCATCTTAACGGATATGCGATTCCGCTGATGAAGTTAAAGAATCATCGCTCAGACGAAACAGTGGTAGCGGCTGGAGTTATTACCTCAATTAAGAAAATTGTAACGCGCAAGGGCGAAACGATGATATTTGTGAAGTTTGAAGATCAGGGTGGTAGCGTAGAATTACTTGTATTCCCAAGCCTCTTAAAAACAACTCTTGAACTATGGAAGGACGGTGCCATTGTTATTGTTCGTGGAAAGCTTTCGGAAAAAGATGCGGATATTAAAGTTCTAGTTGATCAGGTGGGCCCAATTGATACTGACAATCCACGGGAATCAGTTGATAATTTTAAACGCTTGTTAATGGCGAACAAAAGTCCTAACCGCTGGCGTGGTAATAATAATGAAGCTGGGGGTTGGTCAAAGCCGAAGCCAGCATATGTAAACTCGCCAAGTCCAGCCAGTGTTGCAACGACTCCAATTAAGGTTGAAGAAGTTAAGCCAGAAAAACCGTCATTAACTGCGGAACAGGAGCCGGCCCTTCGCGTTGCTTTTAAGCGTCCACCGTCTACTGAAGATCAGGAATCATTGAAAACAATACTGATGTCTATGCCCGGAGAAAATGCCGTCTTCTTACGGGTGCCGACCGGGAAGGAAGACCTTATCATTAAAACCGGTTTTAGGGTAAACAATACCTCAGAGTTACGAGTGAAATTACAGTCTGCTATCGGAAAATCTGCGCAAGTGGTTGAGCCAGTTAATGATGATGGTGAATAGAAATAAAATTCTCGTAAAATAATTGTGAGCTAAGGAAAAATCTGTTATAATAAAAAAGATTACATCGTCGCCATGGATGCGGCGCCTATTCTCTTTTATATATACCGGCTTGTCCGGAGGAAACAAGCTTATGCCAAGAACAAAAAAAGAAGCCGAAAAGAAAGCGGCTCCAAAAAAACCGCACGCTAAGCGGGTTATTAAGAAAGATAAGCCTTTGCCGAAATCAAAATCCAAGGCTATCACTATTGATGTCATTGCTGATGATGAAGAGGTGTTATTCCGCCAACCACTAGAGTCTTTGCCTGAAGATAATCCTTCCGAACGCGAGCGTCTCGATGTGCAAAAGAAATATTACGCTGATTTGGTTACTGACATGAAACAAAAGAAAGACGGAACACCAGTTAAAACATCCCCGATTGCTGACAGGCGTCGTCCGCAAAGGAAATCTTTAAGTCTCTATCGCCGCATTGCCTATCAATTCATTGGTCTTACCTTGCTACTCCTACTCGTCGTTGGCTATTTCTTCTTGCCAAGCTTGAAGATTACAATGCACCCAAGCGCCGAGGCTATTGCTGACAGCCTGTCACTTCGCATCGCCTCCGCTGACAGTGAAGATGCTCAGGCAGAAAGCGCTGGCAGCCGACTTGTTGCCGGCGAGGTTCGCACAATCGCCCTTAGCGCTGAAAAGGTATTTGAGGCCAGTGGCGAAGAAATTCTAGGCGAAGAGGTGGTTGGTGAAGTTACTTTACATAATGAATATACCAAAGCTCAGCCCCTGGTTGCTAAAACCCGCTTACTAAGTATAGATAATAAGCTATTCCGCTTAAAGGAGGCTGTGAATATTCCAGCCGGCGGAACTGTGGTGGCAGAGGTCTATGCCGATGAACCTTCTTTAGAGATGGCGGTTGGCCCGACAAAGTTCACTATCCCTGGTCTCTGGCTTGGTCTCCAAGACAAGATATATGCTACCAGCGATACCGCCTTTGAATATCAACATCAGGTAAAGCGATATATTAAACAAAGAGATCTTGATCAGGCAATTGTTGGTATCAAGAAGGCTTTATCGGATAAGGCGGAGATGGCTTTAGAGGAAGTAAAAAGCAGCTCACATGCTGTTGCCTATGATCTTGATGATAGTGCTGCGGTTGTAAAAATGGATGCTAAATTAGGAGATGAGGTTGGTGAATTTATAGTTTCCGCTGAAAACACTCTGGCCATCGCCATATTTTCTAAAGAACAGGCTGAAGCTTTAGTTAAGGCTAAAATTGCCTTCCTCTTGCCCGATGATAAGAGGCTGTCCGCTTTTGAGGGCAAGGATATTGCCTATCGTTTAGATGCCTATGATGCAGCTTCAAGCACCGCGACAGTGGCGGCCAGTTTTAAGGGAAATATGTCTCTCCGAACTGATGCTGATATTGTTGACCGCAAGAAGCTGGTTAATCTCAACGAGGAGCAGATTTCAGAATATCTACGTGCCTTCCCGGAAATACAGACTTATGAGCTCGAATTTTTTCCGAAGTTTATCAAACGCGCTCCAAGTCTAGCTGACCGCATAAAAGTAGAAGTGGTCCAATAATTATCATAAACAAAAAGACGCCCGAGTGGGCGTCTTTTTTTGTATAGTTTTGTTTCTTAAAATAGTCCAAGCAATCTTTTAGGTGGGCGGACAACTGCTTTCTTTGCTTTACTCTTATCACCCTTATATATTTTTATCGCCTCAGCAGCAGTCGCTCCCTTGTGGAGCATGGCAGCGATAGCATTACCAAGCGCAGTTGCTTCCTTTAAAGGCCGCTGATGTAAATTGCGTCCAATAGCTAGTCCAGTAGAACCATTCTTTAACTGACGACCGAGATGCTTTAATAGTTCTTCCGCCGGTAGTTTGCTGCCTCCGACACAGATAACGCGGGTACGCCCAGCCGCTTTTGTGACTTCCTGAAAAGCAGTTGCCTTTTTGTCATCAATATATTTCTTATAAGGATATTTTACTTTCACGAAGTCAGCCCCTAAGCAGGCGGCGACGCCTGCACCTCCGGCAACTAAGTGCACATCCTCTTCATTTTTGATGCTGGAGTTGCGGGGATACATCCAGATGATGGCGAGTAGACCAAGCTCATGAGCCGTCTGAATGACCTTAGAGGCCTGTTTGAGCATTTTTGCTTCACGACTGCTGCCGAGGATAACAGTGTAGCCAAGACCGACAATATTTAGGCCACTGTTTTCGGTAAACTGTTCGATGCGATCACTTGATAGCCAAGCGCCACTGTATAGATCATCCAGCCTTTTGTCTAATGGACTCTTGCCGTTAACTTTTAGGATGAAGGGAAGATGGCGATAATCATTACCATAGTGAGAAAGCAGGCCAATGTGAGCAGCCATCACTGCGCCCGGAATACCAGCGGCAACTTGAAATAAGTGCTCGGGAGAAGCATCTTCTGGTGTAATACCAGCGCCGACAAAATCATCGTTTAAATGTTCAACCTTCTGATCGGCGGCAAAGAGCAGGAGATTGCCAGTTCCTTTGGTCGCTATCTTGAAATTCTGCCTGTAGGTTGAGCGTTTGTTTTTCGGTATAGTTAATGGGGTCATGAAATCGTTCATAAAATCAAGTTTATTAACTTAAATTATTATGTTATAATCAGAATAATCTTAATTATAACATAAATATGGCGACAAAGCATAGTGGCAAATTAGGCATAGATTTAAATAAATATGACGACAGGGAAGGACTGACCATCAGCCGAATGCATTTCGGTCTTTGGTTGTCGGAAAACCGTCGTAAAATTACTCGAGGCGTAGTAATTTTTTTAATTGTCGCTTCAGCGGCCATGTTTATTTATTCAAGTTATAATTACGTTTTTTATTATTTACACGGACGTGACGCTGACAATCAGTTGGTGGTGGACCTTTCCGCTAGTTTAATTGACTCTCAGGCTTATCGTGAAGCTAATGCTCCTAAACCATTAGACATCGGGCCCGTAACAACTTTTGCGATTGATGGAAAATATGACTTTCTTGTTTCCTTGAAAAATGTGAATGAGAAACACTATAGTAATTTTCAGTATTGTCTGGTAGCTGGAGAAGAAGAGCTGGCTTGTGGCGGATCTTTTATTTTGCCAGACTCAGAAAAAAACTTATTAATACCTAGTGTTCGCAGTGAAGTTCGACCGAGTAATGTACGTCTCGTCATCGCCGACTTGTTCTGGCAGAGACTCAATACCCACCTAATTCCTAATTGGTCGGATTATCAATCGCAGCGTTTGAATGTGGCGGTATCCGATTTGAAGTATAATAACCTTACCCCTGGCTTTCATAATTTGAGCTTTAAGGTAAAAAATAATTCGCCTTATAGTTACTTGACCTTGCCTCTTAGTATTGTGCTCTATAATGGTCAGGCACCTTCGGGTATAAATATTTATAACATTGATAAGTTTTATTCCGGTGAAGAAAGGGAAGTGAATCTTTCCTGGCGAGCAGCTGGTGAAAGAGTCACTCGTGCTGACGTTAG
>PHAH01000010.1 GCA_002841655.1 Candidatus Falkowbacteria bacterium HGW-Falkowbacteria-2 | reverse complement strand
TCTAGAATTATTCCCATTTCTATTCGATGCCTATAAATCTCTCACCGTCGCTCGCGGTGAGGAGCCAGCTAGTGTTTTCGCTTTTAAAACTAGACTTGATGACGAACTCGATGCGTTGCAGGTCAAGGCCGATTGGTCGCAGCGTCATTTGAACCAGGATTTCTCTGGTGGTGAAAAAAAGAAGTCGGAGCTGTTGCAGCTCGCGTTAGCATCTCCGGCTTTAGCAGTCCTAGATGAGATTGATTCGGGGTTAGACATTGACGCCCTGCAAGCCGCCGGGGATGCGATTGCTCGCATTAAGGCCAAGGGCACGAGTATAATTGCCATTACTCACTATCAACAAGCAATGAAATATCTAAAACCGGATCGCGTCCTAGTGATGCAAAAGGGAAGAATCGCTGCGAGCGGCGGACCCGATCTGGCTGAACGTCTAGAAAAAGAAGGCTTTGCTAATCTCGGTAAGTCGAGTCAGGAGTAATTTTTATGTCCAAGAAAAAGAAAGCGATACATGATTCCCTCTGGGATGATTATAATGAGTCCGATTACATGCGCCAATCCCGTCTCGGTTTGGACGTTTCTTTAGTGCGTCGCATTTCTGAAGACAAGGCTGAGCCGAATTGGATGTTGGAAAAAAGATTGGAATCACTTAAACTCTATGAGCAAATGCCATTACCAACTTTTGGTCCTGATTTGTCTAAGTTAGATTTAAACAACATTACCTATTACGCCAAGGCCGTGAAGGGCCAGGCTGAAACTTGGGATGACGTACCCGCCGATATCAAGAATACCTTCGATCGTCTGGGTATTCCTAAGGCTGAACAAGAAGTATTAGCCGGTGTTGGTGCACAATATGAATCCACTATGGTCTATCACAGTCTCAAGGAGGAGTATAAGAAGAAAGGGGTGATATTTGAAGATTTGGACGTGGCTTTAAAGAAATATCCTGAGCTTGTCGAGCCATATTTTATGAAAGTAATGCCCGCCTCTTTGCATAAATTTTCTGCTTTACACGGCGCGGTTTGGAGTGGGGGGACATTTTTGTATATACCTGCTGGACTAAAATTAAAGCAGCCACTGCAGGCCTATTTCCGGATGAATGCGAAGGGAATGGGACAGTTTGAGCACACCCTCATCATTGTTGAAAAGCATGCTGAAGCTCATTATATCGAAGGTTGTAGTGCTCCGCGCTATGGTGCTGATTCTCTTCATGCCGGAGGCGTCGAGATATACGTCAAAGAAGGGGCAAGATTCCGCTACAGCAGCGTCGAGAGCTGGAGTAAGGATGCCTATAATTTAAATACGAAAAGAGCCATCGTGGAGAAAGATGCCCATATGGAATGGGTGGGCGGCAATTTTGGAAGTAATACCACTATGCTCTATCCCTGTTCCATTTTAGTGGGAGAGGGAGCAAGCGCTGATCATCTCGGCGTGGCTTTTGCTGGTGATGGCCAGATTCAAGATACAGGAGCCAAGGTTATTCACGCTGCTAAAAATACTAGCTCAACGATTGTGATGAAGAGTATTAGTAAAGGTGGTGGGAAGTCAGTCTATCGGGGGAGCGTTGAGATAAAGCCCGAGGCGGACAACGCCGCTGTGTCGGTGAAGTGTGATGCTCTTATCCTTGATGATAAGTCTGTATCAGATACAATTCCAGCGATGAAAATTGATAATGCTACAGCTACCATCGCTCATGAAGCGAGTGCGGGTAAAATTAGTGCTGAAGATTTATTCTACTTACGCAGTCGTGGACTAAAAGAAGATGAAGCGGCTGCTATGATTGTGAATGGCTTCATCGAACCGATTACCAAGGAATTGCCCTTGGAGTATTCGGTTGAGATGAATCGCATGGTGGAGTTAGAAATGGAAAATAGCGTTGGTTGATATGGATAATATTTTAAACTTACAACCAGAGGAAAAGAAAATAGTCATCCCGGCCGAATCAGAAGTGCTACTTATCGATCGTCCTGCTCCGGGCATGATTCCAGAAGTGCGGGCTATTAGCATGGGCCCCGGCGCTAAGGTTCAGTATGTATTAGTAGCTGATGAATTCTCGGACGGTGGCAGGGATGTTGATATTGCTGATGGACATATGCGACGTGACTTTGAGGTGGGCGATGGCGCCAATGTGGAAGTATATTATGTTTTCTTAGGGGGAGGGCACAGTGAGTGGCATTTAAATCACGAAATTGGAGCTGGCGCCAAATTGCAAAGCCGCTCTTTATTTGTCGGTAAGGGTGATGACGCTCTTGAAGTGAACGCGGATTATAATTTTATAGGACGAAAAAGCTTTGGGCGTGTGCAAGTCGATGCTATTTTAAATAATCAGGCACGTTTGCGCTATGATGCGAATATGAATGTTACGCGCGAGGCGCAGTTAAGTGATACTCGAGTTGATATGCGCTTGCGCTTAAATGACAAGGAGGCACGTGGGCGGATTACACCGGCTCTAAATATTTCGGCTAACGATGTTAAAGCTGGGCATAGCGCTAGTACCTATCAATTATCAGTGGAAGATTTATTCTATCTTCGTAGCCGCGGCTTAGAACCAGAAGCGGTGCGTAAGTTATTAGCAATTTCATTAAGTCGCAACTTTATCCGAAATTTGAGCGATGCTCAGACTGCTTCGGAAATCCTTGCACTTATTGAATCAAGAATATGAAAGACTATCGACCCGATTTCCCTCTGCTTGAAAGAAGGTATGAGGGGCACAAATTAATCTATTTTGATAACGCTGCTACTACGCCCAAACCGCAAGCGACTTTAGATGCGCTCGGCGACTATTATTTATATCACAACGCCAATATCAATCGAGGTCCGAATTTTTTAAGCGATGAAGCCACTATCTTATTTGAGGATGCGCGAGCTGAGGTTGTCTCGTTCATTGGTGCTGACAGAGATGAAATTATCTTTACCACTGGGGCAACGGCAGGTATAAATTTAGTAGCCCGGTCTTGGGGAGAAGGAAATCTAAAGAAAGGTGACGTCATTGCTCTATCACGCGCGGAACATCATGCGAATTTGGTGCCTTGGTTGCAGCTTAAAGAAAAGATTGGAATAAAAATTAAGTATATTGATCTTGATGCTGACGGGTCTTTTGATGATAAGAGTTTGGACAATGTATTTGCTGAGCCTAAGTTGAAGTTATTAGCGATAACCCAGGCTTCGAATGTCATCGGTCGCTACTATGATTTAAAGTTAATTCTGAAGCGAGCTCGTGAATTAAAAATTGTGACACTGGTGGATGCCGCCCAAAGCGTTGCTCATCGTCGTCTAAATGTGAAAGAGCTAGGTTGTGATTTCCTGGTGTTCTCCGGGCACAAATTATTTGCACCAGCTGGCACTGGTGTATTATTTGGACGCGCCGAATTATTGAAGGCCATGACTCCTTTCTTGGGAGGCGGTGGCATGATTTCGGAAGTATCCTTTGATTCATTTGAAGTAGACGACATTCCGACAAAGTTTGAAGCAGGCACTCCGAACATTGAGGGTGCCATCACCCTCGGCGCGTCTTGTCGATACTTAAAGACTATCGGTCATGACGAATTAGAGGTGCGTGAAAATGAATTAAGTAGCTATTTCTTAAAACGATTAGCCGAGTTTGAATATATAAAACTAGTTGGCGGGACGAAAGATCGTCTGCCCTTGTTTGCGATGACTATCGATGGAGTTCACCCTCATGACGCCGCCGATTTACTTGGTGAACAGGGAATCATCCTGCGAGCGGGTCGTCATTGCGCCCATCCCCTTCACGATTATCTTGGCATTAATGCCACTTTACGTGTCAGCTTAGCCTTTTATAATACTAAGGAGGAGATTGATGAATTCTTCGCTGTTATCGCGGAGATTCGTCAGTCAATCAAATCTTAAGTATGGATATCTATGCACGAAACATTCTTGATCACTATCAGCGTCCACGTCACCAGGGGGTGATTGTAGATGCTGATGCTGTATTTGGTAAATTGAATCGTAGCTGCGGTGACGAAATAAAGGTATATGTAAAAACAAAAAACGGCCTCCTTGAAGCCGTCTCTTTTGAAACTCGTGGCTGCGCTATTTCAACCGCCTCCATCTCCATTCTTAGTGATGAGCTATTGGAAAAGACAGTGGGCGAGATTATGCAAATGGATTTAGCCGACATCCAACCCTATCTCGGCATAGAAATTAGTCCTCGTCGACAGCGGTGTGCTCTTCTTGGTTTACGGGCAATTCAAGGCGCCTTAGCTAAACTAACCGAGAAGACAGAGAAAACTAGCAAAGAAGAAATGAGCCAGCCGGTTTAGTTTGCCTGTTCTTCGCTGAGGGCGAGCCAGAGCTCTTCTTTATCTGCAATGCGACGCTTGATATCTTCAAGCTCTTGCGCCTTTTCGCTGCTGTAATTTTGGTAATTCTCTAGAAAATACGTGAGTAGTTCCTGCTTGTATGCTTGGAGCTTAGATAGTTCTTTTTCTAAGGCGATGATTTGCTTTTGTCTTAATCGATTTTCTTCATAAAGACGCCGATCTTCGATCTTAGATTTTAAGGGTGCGGTCTCTTCCTCTGCTTGCTTCCATAATTCCTTTTCTAAGCGGGCAACATATTCATTATAGTCTTCATGGCGGCGCTTGGCGCTGCCGTTTTTTATTTCCACTATTCCGGTTGCTAACAAACTTGAAAATGTACGGTCATGACTCGCAAAGAGAACGGTGCCTGCAAAGCGCTGCAAGGCTTGGCCAAGAGCTTCGGTGGTTTCAAAATCAAGGTGACAGGTTGGTTCGTCAAGAATAAGAATGTCTGGTTTTGAAAGAAGCAGAGCCGCCAGGAGAAGACGGGAGCGCTCACCACCAGACAAAACACCAATTGGCTTTTTTAGATCTTCATCACGGAATAAGAAATCACCAGCCATCTTTAAAACCGCTTCCGTTTTGATGTCAGCCGAGGCTGAACTGCGCAAGAAATCTCCGGCTTGGATGTTCACTGTCATCTGGTCAATCTCTTCCTGCCCATGATATGCGAGACGGCTGTTGGCAGCGAAGCGAAAATCCCCACTAAGCGGGTTAATAAGACCAGCGAGTGTTTTGATGAGAGTGGTTTTTCCTTGTCCGTTTAAACCGAGCAGTGCCAGCTTTTCTCCTGAGCGGCAATCAAAATCAATATCGGAAGCAACTGCATCTTGGCTGTAGCCGATGGCCAGGTTATTTATCTTTAATGCAAAATTTGTTCGCTTTGGTACTGGTGGAATATTAATACGAGTGATACCAGCTTGGTGTTCAATCGTGATACGCTTTTCTTCCAATTTATTTATTTTGCGAATTAAGGCTTGGGCTTGCTTTGCCTTCGATGATTTAAAGCGGAAGCGATCAACAAAGTCTTGCCAGTGCTCCTGTTGCCTTTCTAAACTTTCGTTGACTTTGATTAGGGTGTTTAATTTTTGTTCCTTAAAGGCTAAATAGGACTCAATGTCTCCCGGATAGTGATAGCAGCCTGATTTTGATATTTCTAACGTTTCTTCGCAGGTGCGTTTTAAGAATTCGCGGTCGTGGGAAATGATGAGAAAGCTGCCGCGATATGAGCGTAGATAGTTTTCAAGCAGAAGAAGAGTATTTAAATCCAGATAATTGCTTGGTTCATCAAGGAGAAAGAGATTTGGCTCAGACAATAGCATGCTGGTTAACTTCAAGCGCATACGCCAGCCCCCTGATAAGCTGGAAGCTTCCTGTGATAGTTTATCGGGACCCAGTTCGAATTTGCTGGCGACTTGTCGCAAGCGCCATTCTGGTCGTCCACTGTGACGATGCAGATAATCGAGCGCGCTCTCGCCGTTTTGCCAGTCTTCGGTTTGCTTCAGATACCCGAGTGTAGTTTCAGTATGAATTAACATATCGCCGGAGTCGGCTTCTTCTTCGTTACACAGAATTTTGAATAAGGTTGATTTCCCGGCACCATTGCGACCGATGACGCCTATTTTTTGTTTTTCGGATACGCTAAAAGTGAGGTTAGAGAAAATTTTCTGACCGCCATACTCCTTGCTTAAGTTATTAACCTGCAAGAGTATCTTCATACTAAGCTTCTATTTTGATAATTCTAATAATCTTTTCCTTGCCGTTAACCGTAACTGAAATTTCGTCGCCCACTTTTTTATTGAGCAGTGACGAGCCGAGAGGTGAGAGCAGGGAAATAACCCCGGCATCTGGGTCGGTTTCCGCGCCACCGAGAATGGTATAGGTTTTTTCTTTGCCAGCGGTTTCGATGGTTACTCGGTGCCCAGCTTTAACGGTGCTCGTGTCAGCATCAGGAATAACAATTTCGGCGCGTTTCAGTAAGTGTTCAATATCAAGGATGCGCTGGTTGAGTCCGCGCAGACGACTCTTGGCCATTTGGTAGCCAGCATTTTCGGAAAAGTCACCCATCTCAGCTAACCGTTTTACCTCGGACGCTTCTTGGGGGTGGCGAGCTTTGAGACGCAGCAATTTGTGTTCCAAACTGCGGTATTTTTCAGGACTAAGTTTATAGTCTTTCGGAGCTCGGTTATTGTTTTCGCCTCGGCGATGCGGTGTTTGCATATATATATGTATTATGTATTTATCATAAGCTAAGGTCGATATTAAAGCAAATATTAGGAATTTTTTAGCTAAAATAAGCAGGGCTTGCCCGGGTTTTGACTTTTTCTGCGCTTTCTGTTATTATGTGTACAAGATAAATAATAAGCTTCTCCATCTATAATCAATTAATTTTAGAAGTGGCTGCTATCGGCCACTTGTTTTTATGTCAAATATGGTCAACACCAAAACGGGAGATATCACCGGCTTTTCTGATTTAGGCATCAAGGAAACGATCCTGAAAGTGATCGCAAATCTCGGTTTAACAACTCCCACCCCCATCCAGCACCAGGCGATTCCTGCCGCTTTAAGCGGTCAGGACATCGTCGGCATTGCTCAGACGGGCACAGGCAAGACTTTCGCCTTCGGCATTCCCATGCTCCAGCGCCTTGCTTTAGTAAAAGGACGCGGCCTCGTGCTGCTTCCAACCAGAGAATTAGCGGGACAGGTTGAAAACAGCCTAGGTAAATTAGGTGGACCCCTTGGTCTACGCACGGTTTCATTAATCGGCGGAGAAGCGATTGGTCGCCAGATATTCGGTTTAAGACGTCGTCCCCACATTCTCGTAGCGACCCCCGGACGCCTCATTGATCACATCAAGAGAGGTACCGTCCGTCTCGATGATATCTCCGTTCTCGTCCTCGACGAAGCGGACATGATGTTCGACATGGGTTTTGCTCCGCAAATTGAAGAAGTCTTGAAAACAGTTCCGGCAAATCGCCAGACTCTGCTCTTTTCGGCAACCATGCCGACAGCTGTGATGAAACTGGCAGAAAGACACTTACGCACTCCAATGCGCGTCGAAGTGTCTCCGGCCGGCAGCACGGCAGAGTTAGTTGAACAAGAAATCTTCATCTTGCCGCGTGATAATCGTTATGACCAAGTGATAACACTGTTAGGTGAGTATCAATCTTCGGTCTTGATTTTCGTTCGCACTAAACATGGAGCCACAAAGCTCGCCAAGAAATTGCAACAAGCAAATTACAAAGCAGCTGAAATTCACTCCAACCTATCCTTTGCTCAACGCCAAGCTTCGTTAGCTGGCTTTAGAAGTGGTCAGCACCGTATTCTCGTGGCCACTGACGTGGCTGCCCGCGGACTAGATATCAATGATATTGAATTGGTCTTAAATTACGATCTCCCTGATAATTCAGAGGATTATGTGCACCGCATTGGTCGCACTGCTCGTGCCGGCAAGAAGGGGAAAGCGATTTCATTTGCTGCCCCTGATCAACGTCGTGACATCATGAAGATTGAACAGTTGATTAGAAAATCTTTGCCTGTTCGTAATATCAAAAGCGGATTTGCTACTCAATTTGCTCGTGGCAACAAAACACTACAGCCGGCGCAAGCAGTGGCAGCTAAGCCGTATAAAAAGTTTGATCGCCCTGTACGCGAAGAGAGACGGAATCGGCGTCAGCGCCCGGGGACAATCTCGGAAAAGGGAAAGGATAATACACCTTTTGTTTTTGAAGCTCCTCGTCGCGTTAATAAGACTGAAGGGAATTATAGTAGTCTTGGTTTTCGCAAGCGCCCTTCAAATATTGATGTCCTTGCTACACCAGATTACTTACAACCAAGCGGCAAGACAAGTACTCGCCGTGAGTATAAACCGTCGACACCAGCCGGTGGCATGCCTGTTCCAGTCATGACTAACCCTGAATTTGATGGTGGCAATCGTTTTGCTTTCCGTCGTAAGATGTTCAAGTTAAAAGAAGAGGCCAAAGGACACTCCCGTCGTGCGGCTGGAGCCTATAAACAAAAATCTGCAACTAAGCCAGCCGCTTTCCGCGCTGAAGCCCCAACTCGTACTCGTTCTGCCAGTTCCCATGGTGCTCATGTGCGCAGTTTCAAGGGTCGTGCTTAATTCTATACTATTTGCTTGAGATATGCCTTCCAGTATTAAATTCACTGAAGATATCGAAGTTCGTGAGCGTCGTGTCCGTCGGGCAAAACACTTACGTTTAAGCATTGATGCCAGCGGTCGCGTTTTATTAACGCGGCCGTTTTGGGTTTCAAAAAAAGCAGCCTTAAATTTCTTAGAAGAAAAAAGAACATGGCTTGAAGACCGCTGGCGCGAGCTGTCCTTGCGCCCAGAATCCAATTTCCGACGGGGCGGACGTGCCGAATATCTGCGTGACAAGGAGGCAACCAGAGTTCTCGTTACTGAAAGACTTAACTACTTCAACCAATTCTATAACTACAAAATTAATCGCATCGCTATCCGTGATCAACGTACCCGTTGGGGCAGTTGTTCCAAAAATGGGGGACTGAATTTTAACTATCGATTATTACATTTACCGCCGGAATTATCTGATTACGTTATTTTGCATGAACTCTGTCATCTGGGTGAGCTAAATCATAGTCCTGCCTTTTGGGACTTAATGAAAAAGGTGATGCCAGACTATCTCAAAAGACGTCAAGTTTTACGTAAAGGTTAAGTTAATTACGGTTGACTCGAGTCAAAAAATATGGCATTATATTAACTCTATTATCGTATATTTTAATTAGGTATATAATATATATCCTTACTATTATTTAAACCACTATATGAAAAGAAAACGCCGAATTATCATCGGATCCGTCATCGTCGTTGCAGTCATCCTCTTAATCTGGCTGCTCTCAAGAGGCGAGGCTGCTCCTGTTTATTCAACGGTCACTGTTGAAGCTGGACCTCTAACTCAAACGGTTAGTGAGACCGGCACAGTAAAACCCGTTAAAGAGGTTGCTTTGAATTTTTTAACCTCCGGACGCATCAAAGATATTCCTGTAAAGATTGGAGATAAGGTTGTCGCCGGAACAGCGCTCGCTTCACTGGATGATAGCGCCTTGATGTCTCGTCGCGCTGAAGCTTCCGCCGGGCTACAGATTGCGCAGGCCTCTTTATCAAAAATACTTGCTGGTGCAAGTAGTGAAAACATTGCAGTTAGTCGCTCTAATCTTACTCAAGCGCAAACAGCGGCTGTTTCTGCGAAAGTTGAGTTAACTAATGTTAAAAGTACGGTCGCTGAGAATATCCGCCAAGCCCAGAAAGCATTGGCTGATTTGGAATCAACTGACCCTTCTACGCCGACTCCGGCAGAACAGGCAATTGCTTCCGCCAGGACTGCACTTGATAATGCAAAATTGACCGGTGCAAAAAATTTGGAGAATGCGCGCAACTCAGCAACTCTGACTTTAAGCGACAAGATTTTAAGTGCCAAGATTGCACTTGATAATATTAATACTATTTTAGAAGATGACGCTGCTGAAGCAGTTTTAAGTGTAAAGAATAGCTCTTTGCTTACTCGTACTAAGGATGCTCGTTTAGCCGCCATGGCTCTGGTCGTGCCCGCTGAGCAAGCTGTCGCTACTGCGAAAACTTCTGGCACTGAAGCCGCAATTGATGAAGCCGGAGTAAAGGTTAAGGCTTTGTTGATGGCTACTGACACTACCCTTGATCTCGCCTATGGCATGCTTGAGGCTACGATTACTAGCGTTGATTTTCCGCAAACTCGTCTTGATAGCTTTAAGACATTAGTCAGCACCCAATCGTCTCAGATTAATGCCGCCTCCAATGCCGCGGAAGCTGCTGTTCAAGGATTGCATAATGCTGTGCTTGCCAGTGCTACCGCCATCTCTTCAGCGGAAGAAGGGTTAAGACAAGCCGAAATCGGTCTTGATAATGCCACGATAGCAGCACGTAACGCTTTAAGTAGTGCTCGCCTTGGTGGCGATCAACAAATTGCGGCTGCTCAGGCTCGCGCTGATAGCGCCGAACAATCAGTGGCTGTTGCTCAAGCTCAGTTAACGAGCACCATGGCGCCTGCTCGAGCTCAGGATGTTTCCCTAGCACAAGCTCAGGTAACTCAAGCCCAAGCGGCCTTGGCTGGAATCGATCAGCAGTTGGCTGATAGCCGATTAATCGCACCGCTCGATGGCATTGTTACTCAGGTGAATTATGAAGTTGGTGAACAGTTTGGTATGGGCGGAAAACCAGCAGTGTCGATCTTGGTTAACAACAGTTTTAACATTGAAGTTGATATTGCTGAATCAAATATTAGTAAGATTAAGGTTGGTGATCAGGCCGATGTCACGCTTGATGCTTTTCCCGATGATTTCATCTTGAAGGGAATCGTTAGTTTTATTGAACCAGCACAAACTTTGATTGCCGATATTGTCTACTACAAAGTGAAGATTGACTTTGCTGATCTCGTTGCCACTTTAGCACAACTTGAAACACGTGGTTATGTTCTTAAAGCTGGGATGACCGCGAACGTGATTATAACAACTGATAGTCGTGCCGACACCTTAACAGTGCCTGCTCGTGCGATTATTGATAAGGATGGACAATCCATTGTCCGCGTTCTCGTCGACAAGGAATTACAAGAAGTACCAGTTGTAACAGGTTTACGCGGGGACGAAGGGATGGTTGAGATTTTAAGCGGAATTAAGCCCGGAGATGAAGTCGTCACCTTTGTTCAAAATGGTTCTAAATAATTAATGTTATGTCTCAGGCCCTGATTGAATTAAAAAATCTCAAAAAAACATACGTATCTGGCGACCTTGAGACGCCAGTTCTTAAGGATGTAAATTTTGAGATTAAGAAAGGTGAGTTTGTAGCTATCATGGGGCCGTCTGGTTCGGGTAAATCAACCTTGATGCATATTCTCGGCCTTCTTGAGCGACCAACTGATGGCACATACCGTTTTGCCGGAAAAGATATTAATACCCTTAACGATGAACAACTCGCGCACATGCGCAATCAAGAAATAGGATTCGTCTTTCAGGCATTTAATCTGTTGGCGCGCACTAGTGTTATTGATAATGTTAAGTTGCCGCTGATATATTCGCAGGATAAAAAGCACATGGAGAGACGCGCTAAGAAAGTGCTGGAAAGCGTTGGGCTTGGTCATCGTTTATCCTATTTCACTAATCAGATTTCTGGCGGTGAAAAGCAGCGCGTGGCCATTGCCCGTGCTCTCGTTAATGAGCCGGCGGTCATCTTCGCAGATGAGCCAACTGGGAATCTTGATTCAAAGTCTGGTGTACAAGTGATGGAAATATTACAGTCATTGAATAAGGAGGGTAAGACGATAATCCTGGTTACCCATGAAACTTTTACCGCCGAACATGCTCAGCGCATAATTCGTGTTCACGATGGTAATATCGTTGGTGATGAAATTGTGACCAAGCAACGTATCGCGAGCGATGGCGTTTTCTTGAAATAAACAAATGCTAGAGAATCTAAAACAACTACTGACTCTCGCGGTCCGGGCCTTGCTAAGCAATAAGACCCGGAGTTTTTTAACGATGCTTGGCATTATTATCGGCGTTGGGGCAGTGGTAATGATTATGTCACTCGGGGCCGGTGCTCAGTCTTTGATTTTAGGACAGCTCGAAGGTTTCGGCAGTGATTTAATTGGGGTGTTACCGGGGCAGTCAGATGAGAAGGGCCCACCAGCGCAGGCTTTTGGTGTTACCATAACCACTTTAAAGAAAGGTGATGCGGATGCCCTACGCGAGCCTCGTAACGTTCCTCATGCGCAATACGTCGCTGCTATTTACGATGCCAGTGTGTCTTTGTCATGGCGTGATCAAACCTATGATACTACACTACAAGGCGCATCTGGCGATTATTTGGAAATTGACGGCGGTGAAATTGAATATGGGCGCTTTTTTTCTGGTGAGGAGTTGAATTCTAATCTACGTTTAGCGGTAATCGGCAGCACAGTGGCGGAGGAGCTCTTCGGTGAGAACAACCCTATTGGGCAGAGGATAAAAGTAAATAATCAAACTGTCAGTGTGATCGGTGTTATGAAGGAAAGAGGGCAGGTCGGTTTTCAAGATAATGACGACCGTATTATCTCCCCTCTTTTATTCGCTCAAAGAGAGATAGCTGGTGTGAATTACCTAAGTTCTATATCTATCAAAGTAAATAGTCCTGAAAACATTGATGAAAGTTTGGAAATGATTCGGATGACCCTACGTGAAAGACATGACATTGACGATCCGGCTGATGATGATTTTTCAGTTAGAAGCTTTCGTGATGCTCTCGATCTTGTTACTAGTATTACTGACGCCCTTAGATATTTCTTAGCGGCAATGGCCGCCTTATCACTGCTCGTCGGTGGTATAGGAATTATGAACATCATGCTTGTCGGCGTTACTGAGCGTACCCGTGAAATTGGACTGCGCAAAGCCATTGGCGCTACGAGACGACAGGTGTTGGCCCAGTTCTTATTGGAAGCTATCGCCCTAACCCTGTTTGGCGGTGTTATTGGCCTGATAATGGGCGCGGGGTTCTCGTATCTAGTTGCCATTATTGTGCGCTCGCTTGGTTATCAGTGGGATTTTGTTATATCTGTGTATTCGATTATTATTGCCGTAGGTTTGTCGACCCTAATCGGTGTTATTTTCGGATATTATCCCGCTTGGCGGGCTAGCCGCTTAAGTCCAATTGAAGCTTTACGTTATGAATGATATCTTCGAGCGATTAGTAGTCGCCGGACAATTAGCTTTACGCTCACTTCGTCTAAATCTCGTTCGTACGAGCTTGACGGTTTTAGGCGTGGTTATTGGTGTCGCCGCTATCATCATTGTCTTCGCGGCTGGCGATGGCGTTAGTCGCCTTATTTCCGGAGAGCTAGAATCATATGGCACCAATGTCATTCAGACGGAAATAAAAACACCAGGGAAGGAAACGCCTACCGCCGCCGGTGTTACTAGCTTAAAGCTTTCGGACATGGAGGCGATTAACAAGATTGATAATATTACAACTAGCTATGCTGCTTCTTTAGGTCAACAAAAGGTTAGTTACGCGGCGGAGAGCAAGAAGATATTTGTCTTTGGCGTGAGTGCCCCCTACCCAGAGATTGATAGCAAAACTAAATTAGCTTCCGGCGAGTTCTTTTCTGAAGAACAGGACCGAGGGCAGGCATTAGTAGTAGTACTTGGCTCAGCGATTAAGGATTATTTGTTTGGGGATTCTGAGGCTGTTGGCAAAGCCGTTCGTCTCGGCACTTTAAAATTTCAAGTAATTGGTGTTTTAGAAGAACAGGGAGGGGCGATTAGTTTCCTGAACTTTGACGACATGGCATATATTCCAATTAATACGTTGCATAAAAGAATATTAGGTATCGATTACGCCATGTATTTTATGCATCAAGTACGTGATGTTGATGCGGCCGATGAAACTGTCGGTGAAATAGAGAGCTTATTACGAGAAAGACATGAAATTACTGATCCCACAAAGGATGATTTTAGAGTTTCGACCATGGCCGAGATGCTTGATACCCTTGGCGTGGTTACAACCGCCGTCACCTTGCTGCTCTTAATGATCGTGCTGATCTCGTTACTGGTAGGCGGGGTCGGTATCATGAATATCATGTATGTCACCGTGACTGAGCGCACGCCTGAAATTGGATTGCGCAAGGCTATGGGGGCGACGCAGCGAGATGTTACCTATCAGTTTTTAATTGAATCACTCCTCATCACTTTCTGGGGTTGGTTGTTGGGAGTTATTATGGGCGTGTTAGTTTCATATGTACTAAGTTTAGTTGCCCAGAACTTTGGCTTCAACTGGCAGTTAGCCTTCCCTTGGCAGGGAATTGGCGTATCATTTATATTCTCCATTCTCTGCGGACTCCTCTTTGGCTATCGTCCCGCTAAGCAGGCGGCCCGGCTTGATCCGGTTGCTGCCCTTCGGGTTGAATAATATAGTGGTTTATTATAAAGCACCTGCAAAGGTGTTTTTTGGTGGAAGAAATATTTTTTGTAGCCGTAGTAATAGCATACGAATTAATTAACCGGTGATTAATTCATAAATTAACGCGATTTTCAAGAAAAGAAGGCAAGGCCCTTCTTGCTGGGAAATCAGCACATTATTATGAAGAAGAAGGGAAATGTTATTATCGCCAGCGTCTTGGGATTAGCTGTCTTTACGCTTGCCGCCTTCGCTTTAGACGCCAGCGCCGATAGCAACAATGGCAGCCGCATGATGCGCGGCTGGGAATCGAATAAACAAGGGGATGTTGCTTGGTCTAAAAATTTGACCACAGAACAGCAAGCTCTTATGGAAACGATTCATTCTGAAAGAGAGCAGGAAAGAATTGCTCACC
>PHAH01000009.1 GCA_002841655.1 Candidatus Falkowbacteria bacterium HGW-Falkowbacteria-2 | reverse complement strand
TGAAACCAGCGGCAAACGGTTGCGCTTGCCATATAATTTTGCCATTACGCTGACGGAATAACAAGCCATTGGCACTGTAGATATACTCTTCATCACCATTATGTGATTCAACAACCACTTCGCTTCCGCTCGGCAAAGAACTGATATACGAGAAAAAACCATTACGTGCCTGTTTCCCATCGGGTGTAAATATTCTTAAAAAACCACCATTAGTGAAGCCACTTCCCTGCCACGCTGTTAATTTCTTTAGTAAGATAATTCCATCGAGAGCACCAATTTTTAAATAATTTATTCTCTCCCCATTGTTTATTGCTGGAGCCTGTATGCCTTTTAGTTTTTCGAATTCCTCTTTACTGAAGGCGAATGTCTGTGTCTTGTCAGTAGAGTTAACAATGGCGACACCATTTTTAAAATCACGACGCCAGAGACCTGGTTGCAAATCACTTTTTCCGCCATTTAAAATGTTATAGGCGCCCGACTGAGCTGTCCCCAATCCGATATCATATTCATCATACCACCAAGTTTGTCCGTGGTTAGTGACGTCATAATCAAAACTGAAATAACCATCACCGAGCAGCGCACTAGCCAAACTAAACCGGAATAGACGATAATTTGCCTGATTGTTATCAAAAACATTAATTACGGGGGTGGAAGGATTAGCATTTTTAGATGGTAGTTTTAAATATGTATCCATCGAACCCTTCCAAGTACCACCATTTTCCCAGGACGAGGGAAAACCTTCTAGCATCATGCCATTTAAAAGTGGTTGGTATGGCCAATGAACGCGCCCATTACCCATGATCAAAAAATCATTCCCACAAAGCTCGCGGGTGAGACGTAGTAATTTTGCCACACCCTCAGACCACAAGCTGTTAGCCACGAGTGCAGAGTCTCTTTTGCCGTCATTATCAAAATCAAGATTTCCTCCATTCATCCAGGCAATATCGCCCCAAATATTGTCATAGAAAACACCATCCCATAAACCACTGGATTTAATCTCATCCTTAATGAATCGTGGTAAGTATTCGTTAAAACGATATCCAAATACATCTTTTTCAGCTTTCTCCGTCAGATTAAGCATGGAGGTCTGTGGCCAGTTAACCACCCTCTTCCCTGACTCGTCATTAAGTCGCCAGTCATCAATAATTCTTGACGCTAACTTTCTACGTAAGCTCGAATTCGAAAAACTAGTGTCATTGATTATTTCTTGCGAAGTGATATATGCAAGTATCTTGACATCGGGATTGAGTTTCCTAATCAGAGTGATAGCTTGCGGATTATTTTCCTGAATTTCCATGTCGAGAATTAGCAAATCCCAACGAGCTAATTCCTTCGCTTCCGCTAGCGTCATCTCATACTTTAGAAAATAATTTGCCAGCCGAGGATAGGCCTGTTCCGCGGAAACGGCTTGAGGAAGAAAAAAACAAACGGTTAATATTATTAGGGCTGACCGGAGACGCATGGCTTAAATTAAATTATTGTCTGGGTAAATAAATTCTGGCGCTCCTGGGATATAACTCCGTAAAGCCTCTGGTATACGTACGGAACCGTCTTCCAGCTGATTTTGCTCTAGAATGGCTGGCAAAAGGCGACTAGTCGCTAGCCCTGAAGCATTTAAAGTATGCACAAACACGTTCTCGCCTTTCTCATTCTTATATCGAGTTTGGCCACGACGTGCCTGATAATCAAGAGCATTAGAGATACTGCTTACCTCTTTATAGATACCCATGCTTGGCAACCAAATTTCCAAGTCATAGGTCTTGGCCATAGCCGCACTACAGTCGCCGGCGGCCAGTTTTGATACTTGATAGTGTAAACCAAGACCTTCAACTAAGCCCTTTGCATTTTCTACTAACTCATCAAACATTTTCCAAGAATCTTCTGCCTTGCAGAAAATAAACATCTCAACTTTATTAAACTGATGTCCTCTCACCATCCCTCTTTCCTCTTGGCGATAACTACCAGCTTCGCGACGGAAACAGGGGGAGTAGGCGAAGTATTTCAAAGGTAAACGTTCGGTTGGCAAGATTTCTTCGCGATGATAATTTCCGAGCATCATTTCGCTGGTCGCATTTAAGCATAACTTATCTTGTGTCCAGAAAAGCTCATCCCGAAACTTTGGTAAATGACCGGAGGTATAGGCTGATTTTTCAGATAATAAAAAAGGTGGAATTAGGAATTGATAACCATTTTTGTTATGGTAGGCGATGAAATACGAGATAAGAGCCCATTCAAGTAAAGCCCCCATTCCCCGATAACACCAAAAGCCACTACCAGACATCTTGGCGGCACGAACATAGTCGATTACACCCAGGCTCTCCGCCAACTCGACGTGATCTTTCTGTTCAAAAGTAACACTTGGCTTCTCGCCAAAAGTGTAAATCACCTCATTATTTTCCTTGCCACCAGCCACAACATCGTCAGCAGGTAGATTTGGCAAAGCTGATATCTTTTCCTGAATTTCCTCCTCTAAGCCCTTTAAACTTTCTTCAAGTGCCTTAATTTGCTCACCCACAGTTTTCATGGCAGCGATAGTTTCGGGGCTAGGCTTAGTTTTAGAGCTTTGATTACGCACCGCCTTTAAAGTTTCAACCTCCTTAATGAGATTACGACGGTCATCATCGAGTTTTAATAACTCTTTGAGGCCAATTTTCTTTTTGTCCATCCGCTTAGATAGGGCGGCGACAACAGTTTCTTGATTTTCACGGATGTATTTAATGTCTAACATACTTTTTAAATTAATTTGAGATTATGATACTGCTTCCCCACCAAAACTTTGTAAGAGGCTGCCAAGCACGCCATCAGTCGGTTTTGCGGGTGCCGGAGGAGGAGATGACTCGACTACTGGCGCGGGCGTGGGCGAAGATGAAGCGGCGAGCGGGCGAGAGTCCAATTCGATATTCTCATCAAGAATCGCCTCAATTTCGACTTGACCTGCAAACACTTCCGCCAGAATTGATTCCATGATTCCGCGCACGGAAGCATCTAAAATCCGATCGCGATGGAATTTATATTTAAATCGTAAGGCAATATTTCCTGAACGTAGTGCTTGGGGTAAACAATTCTGTAATACGAATGACAAGGAATGATTATACTTCTTGATTTTAAGTAAAACCTCGGGCCAACGAGCTAAAACTTCTTCCTCACTCAAGTCAGCAGCAATTGCGCCTGACTTGGGAGTAGCCGACGCTTCCTTTTTGGCAGTCGTCGCCGCGGTAACAGGAGGCGCGGGAGTATGCGCAGTGCTCATAGCCGGTGATGATGATTGGTCAGCCGAAAGACATAACTCCACTACCGCGATTTCTAAAGGTAACTGCGGAATCGAAGAGTTTTTTTCTTGAGCTAGATCAAGAAAACGTCGTAAGGCGCGCAAACATACTGGTAATGGCATCTGCGTTGCCAAAACTCCAACTCTTAGTTCGAGTTGCTCACCAAAATCAAGTCCAAGCTTCTCCGCTAAGCCGGGCTGGGCAGATTGAATCATTATTTTTCGAAGCATCATTAAAGTTTCTTCGATAAAACTTTTAAAGTTAACACCGCTGTCCGCCAAGCGATTAACAAGAGCAACAGCGCCACCGGCGTTTTTTTTCAAGATTAGTTCTATTAACAACAAAGCGTCTTGATGATGATGTCTTGGTAAAACTAACTCAGCTTCTTCTGCTCCAATTTTATCGCCACCGAGCGCCAGAACCTGACCAAATAAACTTTCAGCATCACGAAGATGTCCACCGGATTGGCGAGCCACATCTTCTAAGACTTCGCGACTAACCTCAATCTTTTCTTCGCTGGCGATACGTCCGAGTTTCTTTACAATTTCTGACGGACTAATGCGCTTAAAATCAAAACGCTGACAACGAGAAATTATGGTATCAGGAACTTTATGAACCTCAGTAGTGCAGAGAATAAATAGTATATGGCGTGGTGGCTCTTCTATAATCTTGAGCAAGGCGTTAAAGGCAGAAATGGAAAGCATGTGGACTTCATCAATAATGAAGACCTTCATCTTGCCGCTTGAGGGTGACAGTCTCGCTGAGGAAATTATATTATCACGAACATTATCGACACCAGTATTGGAAGCGGCGTCAATCTCCATTACATCCATGAAATTGCCCTTACGAATGCTTTCGCACGCAGAACACTCACCACAAGGCTCAGATTTCCCTTCCTTGCGGCGTTCACAGTTTACCGTCTGGGCCAGTACTCTCGCCATTGATGTCTTCCCCACTGCTCTGGGTCCACAAAAAAGATAGGCCTGTCCCAGCGTTCCGGACGCAAGCTCATTTTGCAAGGTGATTTTCAGGTGATTCTGTCCGAGAATGTCGGCGAATTTCTGAGGGCGATAATCGCGGTAGAGAGTAGGCATATGTGAATTAGTTTAGGTGACTTAAAATTAGCCCATTACCTTGTCAGCGGTAAAAGGGGTGGCCTTTGCTAGCACCGGCGTCGGCGTTTCTGTACGCCGAATAATTTCTGCCTCAACAATCGAGCGATCTTGACCATATTTCAAACGACTGAGAGCGCGAATTTTGTGGGAAATTCCCTCCTGCCGGATACCAACAAGGGGCCAAATAGTTTTCATCGAAAAGGGTCGGGTCGGACTATTATCCACTAACAATTTAATATAAGCAGTACCTTTGTCAATATTTAACAAATCATACACGTTGAAAACCGGTGAAAATTCTTTGACTAAAAATTCAGCATCATCCGTTCCGATTTTAAAGGTAATCATGGTGCCGACGTTACCAAATACAGCATTTTTAATTTCCGAGGTATTACTTGCTTGATTAGACTTAACCAACTGACCGATATACTGATGAGCAATGATGAGGTTTAACGCATACTTACGAGCTTCGGATAAAATCTGGCAAATGGAGTTGGTGGTAAAGTTCTGGAACTCATCGATGTACAGATAGAAATCTTTGCGCTGTTCAGCTGGCATGTCAGTACGAGACAAAGCTGCCATTAATATCTTGCCAACAACAATCATACCGAGAAGATAGGCATTCATTTCGCCCACAACACCCTTCGGGAGGTCAATGAGCAATATTTTCTGTCTGTCCATCAGGTCACGGAAATTAAAGGAGCTCTTCTGCTGACCAATAATCGGACGCATCATGTCGTTTGAAATAAAGGCTGTCAACTTCGAGGTGATATAAGGCACGATATTAGCTAAAGCCGCGTCACCACCGGCTTTTTCTGCCTCCTTCTTCCAGAAATCAACCACTGTGCGATTTTTACAGCGAGATAGTTTCAACTTACGAAAATTTTCGTCAGAGAGAACCTTCGGTATCTCCATTAAAGTCGAGCCACTTTCAGGATCTTCCATGATAAGTAGTAAAGCGTTACGCATATACTGTTCAAACATCGGACCGCCAGTCTGCTTGAGATCATATAACTTATCGAATATCCCGATCATCTCATTAATCACAAAACTTTTTTGTTCAGGATAGCGAGGATCAAACTCGAGCAAGTTTAAGGCTAAGGGGCGCTCCATGTCCGCTGGCGAGAAGATTACGACATCCTCTGCCCTTTCCGGAGGTATGCGCTGCAGGATGTCTTCAATAAGGTCTCCGTGCGGATCGAGTACGCAGACGCCTTCCCCGTTTTGAATATCCTGTATCGCCATATTCGCTAAAAGTACAGACTTACCAACACCGGACTTACCAATGATATAGGTATGGCGGCGGCGATCGGAGCGTTTAATCCGAATATCTTTTTCGACACCACGATAGACATTTTTGCCGAGCATCAAACCTTCGTTAGGAACATCAGCCGGTGCGGGAGCATTCTTAGCGGTTAGCCACATTATATTTGGAGTCTCAACGTGTTTTAAGGGCAAATGGAAAACACTAGTTAACTCCTCGGTGTTAAGTAAAAAAGATAAATCATCGCGAAAACGACGGTGAATAAAATCATTAATCTGCCTTTCCTGATTAGCCTTATTGGCTCGAGAAAACGAGTTGCCGTAGCTATAATTATTGAACTCAGAAAAAACGCTAACAGCATTTTCTAAATAAGCCGCGGAGCGTTGTACGTTAGCACTCGTTACGATTAACCTGATATTTACATCTAAGCCGGCGCGCAGGTTTTTTTCCTCAATTGATTTTAAAATCTCTTCCTCAACGGCAGACAAACGCTTGACTGTATCAGGCGTCTTATCTTTTTTTGCAGATTCAAATACAGAACCAAAAATCTGGCCCACCACGCTTAGTGCTCGCCACCAGAGATTAGCAGTACGGATTCCGTCACGGACAGAATTCTTTTGCTGAATACGGGTCACAATACGACGAACACGGCGATGCCAGGAGCCATGGGCACTACGAACTATGTATTGAGCAACAATACTTTCATCGCTCTCTAGCTTCGACATGATGTTAATCAAGGAATTTAACGGATCAACCTCCATTTTTTGATAGGTACGCAAAGGTAGGGCGAAACTTTTTCTGGTTCGTATGTTTGCCGCCACAATTTTCCCATTCATCCCAAATGCGTTATAGTCCTCCACCTCTTCGATTACTGCCTCAGGATAATGAGCAGTTATTTGTTGTTCTAGATACCGAGCTAAATGACGTGGAGCAGCCGCATAAAATGCAATCTTTCCTTTACTCGCCACAATTTCAAACGAAAAATGATCATTGCGCCCAAGTAGCCAAGGAATCCAGCCACGTTGCGCTTTAAGTCCACCAATACTAGAAAAAATAGTTTCTCCAACCGCAATTTCTTCGCGCATCTGCTGCAAGCTTCTATCTTTATTTTCGTCTTTTGGTTTTTCTTTTGGTAGACGAATTAGGAATACTTGATGATCGAAATAAGAGTTATCCATGGCGAAGCGTCGCACAAAAAAACGGAAACCATAGATAATTATTGTTAAGGCAGCGACTGTACCGAATAATAATAAAAGGGCGAGGATTCCCGCGCCGGAATCGCTACGCAAAAACTCAACGATGTTTTGCCAATCGGAGTTCATATTTATAAAGATTTCTTAATTTTTAAAATCTTGTCTGCTTTTATTTTTGCTTCTTGTTCCAAAAAATACTTATTAACACCCGGAATCAAGCCTAGCCAACGTTTAATTAAACTCATCACTTTACTAACGCCCACCTTTGCCTTATCAAGCAACCGATTGATTTCTGCTGCTGTCTTTTCACCTTCTGCTTTAAAACGACGCTGATCTTCTGGCGACATTTTCAAAAAGACCTGGTCTAGACCATCTGCCAAAATCGAGTCGACTGCCGCTTCACGTTGTTTACGATAATCTGTATCTGTTACGACTACAGGACCAGCAGTGACAGGAACGCCCATGTCGGGTTTTTCAACCTTCTTATCCGCTGACACCTCCCTCTGCTCAAGCTTCTTCTCTGTCTGTACTTCAAAAGATGCCTTCTTCTCTAAGTGCTCAGAGGGCTTAACAATTTGTTTCTCTAAATTATTTTCAACAGCCATATTTAAACGCTTATCGCATCTACCGGGCAACTAGCCGCCGCATCACGCGCAGCATCGGTTACCTCTGGGTTTATAACTTCAGACTTAAAATCAGCGTTCATTGTGAAGACCTCAGGAGCCATTCCAACGCATAAGCCGCAACCGATACATTTGTCTTGATCTACTCTCACCATATTATTTATATTAGCGGAAAAATAGCCTGCATAAGCCAGCCCTTCCCTCTCTTAAAATTCACATAATTACATTCTGATTATAACACGTTTATGAAAAAATAACAGCTGTTTTTGGTCTTGTGATTAGCACAAATAATGGCCTTTAAACTGGGTTGACAAGGTAATATTATTTTGTTATATTAGCTATACTGATTAATAATCATTAACGAAAAAGCGGCTGGCCGTTTTCTTTTTATTAAAGGAAGACAGCTGCCTCTCCGATCTGTATGGCACATAAGAAGGCCGCCGGTTCAACCTCGTTAGGACGCGATTCAGAAAGTAAGCGCTTAGGCGTTAAGCTCTCGGACGGTCAAGACGCAAAAGCCGGCAACATCATCATCCGCCAACGCGGAACTAAGTACCATCCTGGTAAGAATGTGAGTCGCGGTAACGACGACACACTCTTTGCAGTGGCTAATGGGAAAGTTAAATTTACAACCAAGAAACTGATGAAATTTGATGGCACTCTCAAATCAACAAAAATAGTTAGCGTCATCCAATAAACAATATTTCACTCAAATAAAATAACGCCCTCAGGGGCGTTATTTTTTTATATTAAACTCTTTCGAATTATACTCTAACTAAAACAGGTTTTCTTGTTGATTTAGTCTTTACCTTGCTCTTTTTATCTGGCTTTTCAGTACAAGCCTTTACGAAAGCGGCAAACAAAGGATGAGGAGTTAAGGGGCGGGAGATGTATTCAGGATGGAACTGGACACCCACAAAGAAACGATGATTGGTAAGTTCAATTGCTTCAACAATCTTGTTGTCAGGCGAAGTTCCAGCAATCGTTAGCCCGAGATTCTCAAAATGCTCACGATAATCATTATTGAACTCATAGCGATGGCGATGACGCTCAGAAACAACCTTATCCTTTGTATATTTCGCATAAGCATCGCCTAAGCGAGTGCCAGTTTTCAGTAAACAAGGCCAGCCACCTAAACGAATCGTGCCGCCATATCCTTTTTCGGCAATCAATTTTTCCTGTCCGGGCATAATGTGAATTACCGGATGTAGTGTTTTTGAATCAACTTCTGCCGAATTAGCACCCTTGAGACCCGCAACATTGCGAGCAAACTCAATAACCGCCATTTGCATGCCATAGCATAAACCAAAATAGGGGACATCATTTTCGCGACAATAACGGATAGCTGCGATCTTCCCTTCTGACCCGCGTCCACCCCATCCCTGAGGAATGATTATTCCATCGAGACCTTTTAGGACTTTTACACCATCACGTTCAACATCTTCAGCATTTAACCAGTGAAGATGAACCTTGCAACGATTAGCAGCCCCAGCGTGCTTCACCGCTTCAATGACGGAAATATAGGAGTCGGTCAACGAAAAATCACCCGTGGTAAAATATTTGCCGACAATGCCGATGTTCACACTTTTTAGTGGATTTTTGGTTGCAAAAACAAATTTCTTCCAGTCAGCATTATCTATTTGCCGACGACGTAACGGCAGGTCGAGTTTAGTGAGAATGCGCTCACTCATTTTTTCTTTTTCAAAATTTAACGGTATATCATAAATAGAGTCTGCGTCCGGAGCGGCAATTACATCTTCAATTGCGACATTACAATGAATCGCTAGTTTTTCTTTGCGGGAGTGATCGATCGGCATTTCACTGCGGGCAATCAAGAAGTCTGGCTGAATACCAGCACTATTTAAATTACGCACCGCATGTTGCGTTGGCTTCGTTTTCATCTCACCGATTTTGCTTGGGACTGGTAGATATGAAACCATTACGAATAGAACATCTTTTGGGTTATACAGCTTCATTACACGGGCAGCTTCCAAGAACAAAAGGTTTTCATACTCACCGACTGTACCACCAATTTCAATGGTCACGATTTCGGCGTTACTTTTTGATACGGCTTTATCAATACGATCACGTATTTCCATTGGAATATGTGGCACAACCTGCACACACTTCCCTTTATATTCAAGATTTCTTTCACGATTAATGACGGTCTGATAAATTCGCCCCGTCGTCATGTAATTCTCTTTATATATATTCTTGCCAAGAAAACGCTCATAATTACCTAAGTCCTGATCAGTTTCATCGCCATCTTCGGTAACGAACACTTCTCCGTGTTCAATCGGATTCATCGTGCCAGCGTCAACATTGATGTATGGATCCATCTTAATAGCCGTAACGTTATATCCGCGAGCTTGTAGAATCTGTCCGATCGAGGCAGTACTAACGCCCTTGCCAACACCCGACATCACACCGCCAACGACAAAGATGAATTTGGGATTTGCCTTTTTAACCTTGTTCGCTTTGAGCTTTTTTTTCTTGGTTTGCATAAGTGAAAAAGACTAGCGCCACCAGGGCGGTAGATGATTATTTAACAGCCGCCTGCGGCTTAAGAATTAATTCAATTGCCTTAGCCATTTGTGGGTCACGATTATTATCGATATCTTCTGACGTTAACTCAACTTCAATATCAGGCGCAATGCCCTTCTCATCAATATAATCACCACTTGGAGTTAACCATTTCGCTACTGTCACCTTCAAAGCAGAACCATCACTCAAATCGCGTAATCCCTGCACCGAGCCCTTACCATATGTTTGCTCACCCACAAGTGTTGCCTTCTTATAATCACGTAAGGCGCCCGCAACAATCTCTGAAGCCGAGGCGCTACCACCGTTAATGAGGATAATGGTTTTAAAGCCACCAAGACTATTGTTACCATCGGCAAAATATTCCTGTCGTCTGCCCTCACCAAACTGTTCAACTACCACCGGGCCTTCCTTGACCCAGGCGCTAGCCATAGCAATTGCCGTATCCAGATAGCCGCCAGGGTTATTGCGCAAATCAAGAACAATGCCTTTAGGATTCTTAGTCAGCGCCGTTTTAATGGCGGCGTTGAAGAGATCAAGTGTGTCATCATTGAAATTACTAACGGTAATAACCATTACACCATCATTGCGCAATTCTGATTTAACGCTTTTAACGACAATCAACCCGCGAGTGATTTTTATTTCAATCGGCCCCTCAGCACCGTCACGGATAATCGTCAGCGTGACCTCGGTATCTTTTGGTCCACGAATCTTTTTTACCGCCTCATCAACACCTAGGCCAATGGTGGTAGCGCCATCAATGGCGTAAATCTTATCACCTGCCCTAACTCCAGCCTTTTCAGCTGGCATCCCGGCAAGCGGTGCGATTATGGTTATTAAGTCATTACGTAAACCTACCTCAGCACCAATACCTTCAAAGGTGCCCGAGAGATCATCATTAAACTCCTTTGTCTCTGAAGGGTCCATGAAAACAGTGTATGGGTCATTAACTGATGCCGCTAATCCACGCAAGGAACCATAAAACATTTCTTCATCCTTAACCGTATTTTTATCAACGTAATCACTCTTAAGCTTGTCCCAAACCTCAAAATATAGGTTAAAATTAAAGCTATTTAACTCGGCTGTTTTTAGGGCCTCAGGTGAATACGCTAACTGCTTATTTGCCTCTTCCCTGCGACCAGACCAAGAAAGACCTGCCGCAAATGATGCAACCATTAACAGAATAATGCCAATACGCCTAGCGTTAGGAGATATCTTAAAGTTATTTTCCATATATTTTGTCGTTATTTTCTTAAAATCGTCACTTTTCCCTGACTATGAAGACTAACTAAACGGGAGGCAGCCTGTCGGTTTTTCCCTCCAATTACGATAAAATCGGGACAAGGTCGCTTACTAAATGCTTTCAAGGCGGATTGGCCATCCAAAACAGGTTCTCCGCTGAAATTTGCGCTAGTCGATATCAAAGGAACGCCTAGTGACCTTATCATTTTACGCAAAAATTCACTTTTCGGCAACCGCACAGCCAAGCCTTCTTTGTCAGCAGTGAGAGCTGCTGGTAAGAGGCGTCGATGTTTTAAAATGACCGTAGTGGGTCGAGTTGCTGACCACAATTCAATTAATTTTTCCTGCTGCTTACTGTTAATCTCACAATAGCGCTTAGCCATGTTTAGACTAGAAACGAGCACGAGCAAGGGGTGAGATTTATCTCTTTTCTTTATTGCATAAATTCGCTTAATCGCTGACTTCGAATCAGCCCGAGCTGAAAGTCCGTAAATCGTATCGGTTGGCAACATTACCACCTGTTCTGCTCGTAAGCGTGCAAGAATATTTTTTTTAAACTCTATATTATCAATCTCGAAGCGTGCACTTTCCATATTAAATTATTGACTGCAACGCTTTCAGAGCGGCTGGCAAAACCGGCATGATTAGATTAACTATCTTAAGAAAGAAAGGGGCCAGCTGTGAATTTACCAAATGATCACCAAACAAACTACCAATCCAGGCATAACGAACAGCCACGAATAAGATTAGACCAATAGCCAATGAACCCTCAAGAAAACCCAGGGCGCCACCAAAGAGATTATTAATCATCTTAGTGAAAGGGATGATAGAGATTAAATTAAAAATCTTTTCAATAATGATAAAAATCCAATCTATAACCAATGTGACTAAAACGAATACGACAATGAATGAAATCACCTTTCCTAAATTTTCCCTCGCTCCAAATATACTTTGACTCCACTCATAGAATTGGAGATAAAAACGACTAGCGATAAAAGCGCCAGCGATTAAGCCAACGATGTTGCCGAGTAAACGGATAAGGCCTTTAGCAAATCCATTGAAAACGAAGCCAGCGAGTATCACTAGCAAAGCGATGTCGAAATAGGACATATATATTATTTAACCTCTGTTTCCGCGACTAGGCGTGGAAATAGCGGTTCTCCTTTTAGTATTTGTGGAGTTGTAAATTGAGAAATAATGCGCTCCGCAGTGAGTGGTAAGAAAGGCTGCAACATCAACGCTATCTCTAGAATGCGAGCAGCGAGCGGTCGTAATACAGCCTCAATGTCAGCAATTTCTGTCATTTTCCAAGGGGCTTTGGCAGTAAGTTCTTCATTACAAACACCAACTTCTTGCCAAATGAACTGCAAGGCGCGATTAAATTGATACTCATTTAAGCCACTCTCGTTTTCCAAGCGCTTTATTGCGGCGCTTGTATCTGGCTTTAATTCGGTTCTAATATTATTTTTCTCGAGTAAATTACTTACACGGGCGACTAGATTGCCAAGCCCGTTTGCAAGATCGGCATTAAATTTTTGTCGCAAATGCTCTTCGGAGAAATCGCTATCTTCAAAAGGTTGAATTTCCGTTAGCAAATAATATCGCAATGCTTCGGCGCCGTATTTATCCGAATAGGCAAAAGGATCAATGGTCACACCACTGCTTTTACTAATCTTCTGTCCATTTGCAGTCAAGAATCCAAAGATTAAAACCTGCTTTGACAAAGGTAGGCCAGCGGATAAAAGCATGGCCTGCCACATCGCTGTTTGCTGACGGAGGTTATCCTTGCCACAAACTTGCACAGCGGGCCAAAAGTCTTCAAAATTCTTTTTATTATCAGGCCAACCTAAGGTCGAAATATAATTAACAAGCGCATCAAACCAGACATACATCACCTGAGTATCGTCTCCGGGCACAGCCACACCATTGGGCATCTTGGCCTTTAAGCGTGAAATGCTAAAATCCTGCAAACCCCCTTCGACAAATTTCTTGATCTCATTAAAGCGGTGGGAAGGCACAACAAATTCTGGATGAGCCTCATAAAAATCAAGCAACGGTTGTTGATACTTTGAAAATCGGAAAAAATAATTTTCTTCATCAATAATTTCTATTTCTCTCGTTGCATGAAGAGGACATTTACCATCAACTAATTCTGATTCAGTTTTTTCAAGCTCACAACCAACACAATATTTTACTTGATAACTTTTTTTATAGATATCACCACTGGCGTTGCAAAGCTTCCAAAACTCTTGAGCCGCCTTCTCATGGTTTTCATCAGTGGTGCGGATAAAATTAGTAAAACTCAAGTTTAAAACTTCTTTTAAAGAAGCAAACCGCTCGGCGTAGGGAGTGCAATAATCACGAGAATTTAGACCAGCAGCCTCTGCTTGCTGATATATTTTTAAACCATGTTCGTCCGTGCCCGTATTAAAAACGACCTCCTTGCCTTGTAAGCGTTGCCAGCGAGCAATTACGTCAGCCTTTATTAGCTCCGCCGCAAAACCGATATGCGGATCGGAATTTGTATATGGCAGGGTTGTAGTTATATAGAAATTATTTTCTTTTGACATATGATTATTTTTTTACTTTTCGACACAAGACAACAAATTCCCCTTTCTGCATATCGGTATCATTTTCTAGCTTTTCTACCAGTTCCGACGGATCACCGAAATAGATAGTTTCAAACATTTTTGTTAATTCTCTTGCGAGCATCACCTCAACTTTAATCTCAGCTTCAGCGCTCAAGGTAGTAATTTCTTCCATACACTTCCTGATGCGATGCTTTGATTCATAAAAAACGGCTGGATATGAGGAGGTGATTATCTCCTTAATCATCGTCTGTCTTCCCTTCTTATGCGGTAGAAATCCAAAAAAAGTAAAACGATCAACCGGCCAGCCAGATACGGACAGAGCGGCGATCACCGCGCTGGCGCCCGGTAACGGAACTACTTCTAAATCAGGAAATTCTTCACGAGCCGAGGCCACTAACATGGAACCAGGGTCAGAAATACCTGGAGTGCCTGCATCAGACACAAGCACCAAGTTCTTCCCTTCACCCAGATAGCGCAGAAGTTGTCCGACCTTGCCTCCACCTGAATGCTGGTGATAAGAAATAGTTGGAGTACTGATTTCGTGCTTCTGTAACAAGACGCGCGTCAACCTCGTGTCCTCACATAAAATATAATCGGCCTCGCGCATAATGCGCAAGGCCCTTAGACTTATATCTTCGAGATTGCCAATTGGCGTTGCCGCCACGTAGAGCTTGCCTAGGGACATAAATTACACCATGTTATCTTTTCTTTCTTTAATATACTTCGTCCATTCCTCGGCTACATCAACGATAATCTTAAACGGAGCCTCAATAATAAAGTCAAAAATAAAGATAAAGACATTTACCTTGGAGGCATTTTGAGACAACCATTTGCCTGCCATAATAATCGGCATATAAAACAAATCGAGTAAAAAGCTCGGTAAGTTTTCTTTCTTTTCAACAACCAGCAACTCCTTCACGCCCCTGGTAACGATGATGCTGAAGAAACTTACGAAAGCTAGGAAGAACAGGAAGATGATAATGCTAACCCAATTAAAATTAATTAGGGTTAACAACCAGATGATGAAATAGACGGAGACAAAGAAGGTAGCCGTATATATCAGATTAAAGACAAAATTCATCGCTCCGCTACGTCTTCGTGGATTACGTAAAATGATAGGCTGTTGCCGTTCAGCGCCAACAAAGGAAATTTCTTTAACCCCCTCAACTATTCTGTCGGTGTTGCTGTCACCAGGCACACGCGTAAACATG